>WAOJ01000131.1 GCA_015521275.1 Desulfurococcales archaeon
ACGTAAGCCACTCCAGCACTTAAGGCCTCTGGCAACATCTCTTTGGTATCGATGTTTTCATCCAAGTATACGAAGGTGAAGAGGCCCCCTACCGGCTTGGTCCACCTCGCTAAGCCGTCCATGTGTTCTTCCAACGCTTGAAGCATCACATCCCTCTTCTTCTTGTAAGCCTCCCTAACTCTAGGTATGTGGTTGTAAACTATTCCACGACGGATGGCCTCGGTCGCTATGAGTTGGTTAAACGTAGGAGTGTGGAGGTCCGCGTTCTGCTTGGCCGTTTCAAGGGCATCGATTATGTCTGGGTGAGCGGCTACCCATCCCAAGCGGAGACCAGGTGCTAATATCTTGCTGAAGGTACTCGTATATATCACTCTGTACTTGTCCATACTCCTTAACCTCTTGAACTCTACATCCTCAAACATGAAGTGGCTGTAGGGGTCATCCTCAATTATTAGGAAGTCGTATTCTTCGGCCAACTCCAACAAATGAGCCCTCCTTTCGTTACTCATACTTACCCCAGAGGGGTTCTGAGCCGTAGGGACGGTGTAAACAACCTTCACCTTCCTCCTCTCTGCCTTGAGTTGCTTCAGCTTCTCTTCTAAGATATCGGTCTTCATACCTTCGTCGTCTATTGGGATGCCTTCAAAGGTAGCGCCGACCGCCTTGAACACGTTTATGGCTGCTAGGTAAGTGGGCTTCTCTACGACTACCAAGTCTCCAGGGTTGACGAGTATTTGTGCAAGCAAGTTCAAAGCTTGTTGGCTTCCAGAAGTCACGATTATGTTATAGGGCCTCTCACCTGGCGTGCCAGTCTTCTCCATGAAATTCACTATTTCTTTTCTGAACTCCCTTAAGCCACGAGTCACGCTATACTGTAAAGCCCTACTCCCATACTCCTTAATAATGAAGGATGATATTTCTGCCAGCTCCTCCGTGGGGAAATACTTTGGGTCCGGGAGACCTCCGGCCAAGCTTATTACGTTCTTCCCTTCGGTCAACTCCAGTATCTCCCTTATCTCGGAAGATTCCATGAGGGCCACTCTATCAGCTATGAACGACTTTATGTCGAGCAATAACTCCCACCCGCATCCCTCTCCACAGCGCTCACATAGATAAAAGTTTCTTAAATCAACGTCTAAGGAAGAGGGATTAGGTGGGAGACTCTTTGTCGACCAATTCGTCCACTATCTTTTGTGCCACCTCTAACCTCGTCCGGAGCTCCTTCAGAGAACCTTGAATCTCGAGTTCACGAAGTATTAGCTCACCCCTTTTCGTTAGCTTGTACCTACCGTGATCGTCAACCTCTAAGAGGCCTTGTTCTACGAATCTCTTGAGCATCGGATAGACAGTACTCTTAGGAGGGACCCACAGCCCCTTGCTTAAGGATTTTATCTCTTTAAGTATATCGTATCCGTTCTTTCCTTGATCCGATTCCGCAACAGATTTGAGGATGTAGATACCTAGAGGGTTAAAAGTATAATCCTCGCCTCCAAAACGAACCTTCACTTCCAGTAACTTACGCATAGTTCATCGCCCGTACATTCCTCGTATACACGTTTTAATAAAGTTTCAGAAGCGGTAATTCTTGGTAGGAACCATTACGCTACCTCATCTTTAAAATAATATAAAGTTTTCGGAGAAGACATAACCCCACAGTTTTGAGAGCTAGAGTGGTCTATACATTGAAGGTTGTAATAATACAAACGAGTATAGAGGATGGTAATATCAACAGTAATTTGGACAAGATAAGGAAGTTTGTTAACATACACGAAGGCGATATCTACCTAACGCCAGAGCTATCCTTAACGGGATTTAAAGGCTTCTTGAACGAAGAGGAAGTATCTAAAATGACCAAGGACCTACCTTGTATTGGAGTGGGCTTTAGGGAGAGAGAAGGAGAGAAAAAGTATAATGCATATATAATATCATGTAGTGGCGATATCGTTTATAAAAGAAGGAAATACATGCTATTCAAACCCATGAGGGAACACGAAGAACTTGAGAAAGGCGAGTTACCTAGACCGTTTGAGTTCAAGGGCGTAAAATTTGCAATAAACATATGCTATGAAGTTCGCTTCCCTGAGCTCTTCTGGCCCTTAGCTAAAGGGGTACACGCTTTTATTATACCAGCCGCTTGGCCCAAGGTTAGGGTCAAAGCTTGGAGAACCTTGGTTAGGGCAAGAGCCTTGGAAAACTTCGTCTATACTCTTGGCATTAACCGCTGGGGAGAAGGTCTCTTCGGACCCTTCGGGGGCAATAGCTTAGCTGTCCTTCCTAATGGAGAAGAACTAATGATATCAGAGGGCGAGGGAATCTTGAGCGTTGATATCGACTTGGAGCTAGTATCCAAAGCCAGGGAGTTTCCGGCCTTTGAGGACAGGCTTACGCTAGCGCGCTGAGCAACTTCTGTCTGTCACTCTCGTACAAGCTAAGCAACGCCTTAGCACCTATCAGCTCTATCTTTAGCTCGTCATCCTCTTCAGCTAACGGCTCTAAGAGTTTCACCTTTCTCCTCAATATTTCTATCTCATTCTCCACTTTCTCGAGTTCCTCCACGAGGAACTTAGTTGCATCCACCATGCCCGAAACCCAATGCTCTATAGCCTCGGGACTCCTAAGGTTCGCGACTGTATATAATAACTAGGTATTACTTATTTCCAATGTTTCTTCTCCTCAATATCTCAGCTACTGCTCTCCACACGTTAACACCGCTTCTTACCATCTTTACTATCTCCTCCCACTCCCTCTTGCTAACCTCCTCAAAGACCATCTCCACCCTTCCATTGCTCAAGAACTTCCCCGACACCTTAACGAACTTCTTACCGTTCCTCTCTGCAAAGGCGCCACAATAGCTTATCAAGCACAAGGTAGGCTTCTTTTTACCTAAGGAACAGACTTTCTTCCTAAGGTTATAGAAGACACACTGGCCCCCTTTTCTAGTATCTAATCTATATATGGTCTCCGTAGTACCGTCAACGAGTTTTACCTCTTCTGAGGGCTTGTTCCTTATCTCTATACCCATAGCCTCGGCCTCAGTCTTCATGATGACTGCGCCACTGTTCCTCTCACAACATTGACCACAGCCCTCTATGCATATCATCTTGTAGCCTCTCCTAACCTCAAGAGGCGTTACCTCCACGAAGGCTTCCGGATCTGCGTCGCCCAACCTCTTGAATACTGGTGTGTACATCTTTTTTGACGGTAGATAGTAAGTGCCTAAGTAGAACTTCCTCGCCAAGAACGCTTGCTTTATCAACCAGTAATCGTAGGCCTTCTGTCCTGTGGGATGTTTTAGTGCATAATACATAATTTACCCCTTCGGGAGGGCATAGC
>WAOJ01000132.1 GCA_015521275.1 Desulfurococcales archaeon
CTGTCCAGCGCATTACGTCTTCTTCTTAGCCACCTCCTTAGGCGTTTCAATAAGCGCTGTGGTTGGGGTACTGGTGGGGCTGTACATATGCAAAAAGTATTCTTGCTCGTCGGAGCGGGACTCCGCTGCGAACACCTCAACGAGAGAGCAAAGGAAGTAATACGAAACGTGGAAGAGGTGTGGGTCGACGTTTATACCAGCCCCTTCCCGGGAGGGCTGAAAGAGTGCGTTTCTAAGATCAGGCCCGACGTGAAGGTAGCTACTAGGGAGGTTTTGGAAGGGAGCTTCGAGTTCTCTGACTCCGTTGCTATAGTGGTACCCGGCGACCCCTTGGCGGCGACAGCTCATGCCGCGTTAATAGTGGAGGCCAAGAAGAGAGGTTACGAAGTAAAGGTCCTCAGCAACGTCTCAGCCCTTCAAGCTGCTAGGAGCAAGAGCGGCCTTTCCCAATACCGCTTCGGGAGGGTAGTAACATTAATGTATCCCAAGGACGGTATCGATTTCACCGAATCAGTATACTACGCGATAAAGGAAAATGACGGACTTAACCTACACACAATAGTTTTGCTGGAGACCGGCTACGGGAAGGATATGACCGCTCAAGAGGCATCTAAGCTCTTGTCGAAATACGAAGACTTGAGGGATAGGAGAGTGTTGGCTATGGCGAGGCTCTGCTGGGATGACGAACTAATAGTATTGACCAAACTCCACAAGCTCAAGGACATAGACATGGGGAAGCCTCCACACTTGCTCGTCTTTCCCTCTCCCAAGCTCCACCCAGTGGAAGAAGAGGCTATGACTTCCTTATCACACATAGTGAGCTTGTGACACTGAGGGCTTACCCCGCTCTCCTATTTAAGCCTTTCAGTGACACTAGGGAAACAGCGGTGGGATGTATGAGGCTCGTAACGGTTAAGATGCCGGAAGCTTATGTGGAAGCGATAGATGAACTCGTTAGAAATGGGAGGTTCACCAGTCGCTCAGAGGCAATCCGCGTAGCGATACGCGAACTTTTGAGGAGAGAACTTTGGATAAAGGAGATGGACGAAGATGACGACGACTTTAGCGATGACTTCTGAGCCTCCTGCCCACCTCTCCCAAAACCTTAGATATCTTTCCGAAGACACCTTGAGACTCTAACTCGTTTGTTATTTCCACCGTTATGCCTCCGGGCGTCTCTACCTTGCTCCTAACCTCATAGGGATCATAGCTCTCCAATAAGTCCATTGTGCTCTTTATCGAGTCTATAGCTAACCTTTCGGCGAGTTCTCTGGGGACGCCGGAATAAACCATTGCCTCAACCATGGATTGGTAGTAGAGGGCATGAACTGCTGGGCCAGAACCTACCACTGGTAACGCCGCGTCCAAGACGTCCTCATCGACCCAATACGGTTTGCCCAAATCCTCTAGCAACGAGTCGACCTTCTCATCCCTATAGCCCGAAGCCAGCACCGGGGAGGTCCCCGCCTCCACTGCCACGGAAGGCATTATCCTAGTTACTCCTTCACCTAACTCCTTCAACTTCACTAAAGCAGCAGTCGATATTATTGGGATCTTAGGGTTTACCCTTTTGACCTTCTCAACGACGCCCTTAGCGGCAGAAGGAGGAACAGAGACTATCGTTACTTCTGCACTCTTAACACACTCCTCCAGGGGGATCACTTCGAAGCCCTCCTCTCTCGCCTTTACGTCCGTGGGGGGTAAGGTGCTGACCTTGATCGTGTGTCCCCTCTTCCTAAGCCTCTTTGCTATGCTTGAGCCGAGCTTTCCGTAGCCGACCAAACAGAGCCTCAAGCTTCCCTCGGAGGGGTACGAGGAAGAAGGTAATGAAGCTGGGCCACGGCATCTTCCACTGGGCGGTGTAAAGCGTTATGCCTTTGTAGCTCACGCTCCCGCTGGTCATCATTCCGGGAGCTAACGTTATGGTCTGTGTGCTGATATTCAAGACGTAGTAGGGAGCGGGGGGACAGCTTATCCTCTCTTTAACGTACGTGAGGACGTCTGCCGAAACGGCGTAGCTGACGCTGCAGGGCATCCCGTTTATGGTAGTTACGTTGGAGAGCGTTAAGTTACCAAGTACTATTAGCAAGAGTTCGAGCATAGTATCACGCTCAACAAGCTAGCTATTGACCCAGCTACGAGTCCTACTAGGAAGTAGAAGGCCAACAGCCCTATGTTCAAGCTAGCCAAGAACTCTATGACGCCGAAGGCAAAGGCCGTCGAGAAGGCAGTTATGAACGCTTCCTTCCTCACCTTCTCCCCTTGCCTTTACCCCCAGCTTTAAAGCGGGGCCTCCTGACCACTTCTGCTCCGCACCTAGGACAAACCTCCACGTCCGGCGGATATTCTACCTTACAAAACGGACAATAGTTGACCCAGACGACGTTCTCCTTTATCCCCTTTGTTCTCACCGGCTTCGCGTTCAAGCCCAAATAGGTCGCGACGTTAAGTACTCCGTAATCGTCGCTTAATACGGTCGCACCCAAGTCCAAGGCCAAAGCTATAACTTTCACGTCAGCGTCGCTGAGCCTCTCCCCGAGCTCCTTAGCTACTTCTCTCACCTTCTTCACGCTTTCTTTGCTCGGCTCCAAGACCTTTAGCTTTTCTGAGTAAACCTCTAAGGACCTCTTTGACTCCTTATCCTTTACCTCCTCTATACACTCCTTAACGGTGTAGTTTTCTCCGGGCACGTAGGCGGGCATTGAAGCCAACAAGGAACCGGTGTCGTGAACAAACTTCATTGTCCCCTCGCCAGCCCTTCGAATAGGGGCCATTTTGGTAAAGCCCTTCGAAGCGGAGGCCAGATTCTTTGTAGGAGAAGACTTCAAGGAAAGGTTGGAGAAGTTGGGCTTCAAGGTTATAAAGGAGTACTCTTTCGAGGACACGTTCTTCTGCCCTAGAGGAGGGTGGAGCGAGGAGGGCAAGACGCTTAGGATAAGAGATTGGGGAGATAGGTGTGAGGTACTCTTCACTAAGGTAAAGAAGTTTAGGTTCGGAGACGTCGAGTTCAAGAGGAGTGAGTATCCGGAAGGGAAGCTAAAGCTCTTCGAAGGCCCTAAGGAGAGGTGCCTCGAAATAATGAAAGATTTGGAGATGGTTGAATGCGGTAAAGTGAAGAAGGAAGTGGGATACTTATTGAGCAATGGAGAAGTAACGGTTGCCTTAGAGAAGATAAATGGAAAATGGGTGCTGGAGGTAGAGGTTGAGGGCGACGACCCGAAGGAAGCTGCCGAGAGGATGAAACACATTATGAGTAGGTTGGGATTAAGCGAACCCTTGTCCGGCTCCACGTACGAGCTTTTCGTCAAAAGTACCAATACCAGTAATCCCTCTTGACCAGCTCTCCGTCGCAACTCCCCTCTGGGACGCACCCGACCACCGTCCCGTTGGAGACCAATGGATAGGGAGGACCTCTCAACGCGAAGACTGGGTCGAAGCCCCTAGGACCCCTTATCGCCTTGCCTCCGTTGCACTCGCAAACCACAACCCAAGTCCAGCTAGTTTTAAGAACTTGACAATTGCTCTCTTTACAATTACCGAAGCCGAAGCCCTTACACCTCAAGCAAGAGAGCCTGTGGAGGGGTATCTGGGTACCCCAAGGATCTACCAGCGAGCCCTTGAGCAAGTGAAAGCATGCCAAGGGCTTTTCGACCTGAACTTCGATAGAGCCTCTCCTATGCCTTATCCCAACGGTGCAAGTGGCCAAGGTCTCGCCGGAAAGCGCCTTGGCTATTAAGTCCTTGTAGTTCATCTCCCCAACAGCTCCTTGGCGGCGCTTACATAAACCTTCGTCGCCTTATCCAGTTCCTCCCTCGTTATTACTTCTTCAAAGGTGTGACTAAGCTCGCTCTTGCCGGGGCCAAAGGCCGCTATGCTCTCAGTCACCTCTGCCAAGACGTTCATGTCGCTCGTACCCCTCTTCTTGACGAACCTCCCCCTAACGCCTTCCTTCAGCAAGGCTCTCCTCAAGGCCCTAGGCACTGGGGAAGTGGGCTTCACCTCGGCCGGGGGCAGACCGTCTACCACTTCTACCTCACACCCGTCGAACTGAGATATTATTTGATCCAAGGTTATCCCTTTGGGGTACCTTATGTCAAACCTCGCGATAACCTCTTGTGGGAGCACGTTGAAGGCGTTCCAGCTCTTTATAGAAGTTAAGCTGACCGTCGCCGGAGCCAAGCTCTCCTTGGCCCTCTGGTACCTCTCCCAGAGCTTCTCCACCGCGTTCTCGCCGACTTCCGGAGAAGAAGCGTGACCTCCCTTTGCCGAGCACTTCACTTCAAGCCACGCATAACCTCTGTACCCTATTACCACATCCCTCGTGTTCGAAGGTTCGCCTATTATAACGTATTTCATCTTGGGACCGTGTTCTCTAACGTACTTTGCCCCGAAGGAGTCCGTTTCTTCCCTAACCATAGCTCCAAGGACCACGTCCTCGTCTTGTAGCTTGAGGAGGGCAGCCGCCATTGAGGAAAGTGGTCCCTTTGCGTCCACTGCCCCCCTCCCGCTTATTGTGTCGTCGCTTATCCTAGGCTCCCAGAAGCCCGGCACCGTGTCTATGTGAGATATTAGGCCCAGGCCGTAATGGTCCTTCCTCTTTAGGGCGGCGAAGAGGTTTCCGGCAGCGTCGCTCCAAACCTCTAGAGTACCCCCAGAGGCCTCTTCCAAGGCTTCCTTGAGAGCTTCCACCGCCTCCTTCTCCTCGCCGCTAGGCGAATAGACTGCCACTATTCTCTTCAATATCTCGAAGGCGTCCACGGCTCGTTCCTCGAGGGCCTTCGGCGGGGAGGGAAAAAGCCTAATCCACTTCGATTACTTCCTCAACCACTTCAAGCTTACTGAATTCTAAGGAATTCTTGATCAATTCGATCAATTCCTCGAGTTCCTCGGGAAGCTCCATTCTATGCCCCAACACGTCTAGAGGCTTCTCGGTTATATAAAAACATATGTTTCGTGACACCCCGTGTGAAAGCTATTAAGGGTCGGAAGCTTTCCAGCTCAAGAAACATGATAGTGCCAGCCGAGGAGATAGCCGCAAAGGCCTTGAGTAAGGCAGTTAAGGGGAAGAGCTTGAAAGGTTACTTGGAGAAGGAGTACAAGAGGTTAGGTGTGCCGGACTCGGTGAAGCCCGTCATAGTTGCTATAGTCTCCAACGTCGCTAGGAGATGGATGGTCTTGGCCAAGGCTTTGGGCTATCCGTACGAAAGGCCCAAGGCCTCCGTTAAGTACTGGAGGGAACTGGTGATAGCTTACCAAGCGCTCTTCCGTAAGGTACCGCCGTCCAAGGTCTCTTGGGCATTCAAGAGCTTTCCAAAAGAGCTGTACACGTCTCTCTTAAGGACTGAACCCTCCGAGGTGCTCTCCGACTTGAAGCCGGAAGAGAGGGATAGGGTCTACCTGAGCGTCCCCGAGTGGGTTTGGGAGGAGATCTCTAAGGTGACTAACCCCAAGGCCTTCGTAGAGGCTTTGGATAATAGGGAGGGCTTCTGGGTTAGGGTAAGAGATCCCTCTGCAATATCGGAACTCAAAGCCATATACGAGATTACCGAGGGTCCCTTCGAAGATACCTACTTCTTGCGTGGACCTATGAGAGAAGTCATAAGGCGCAAGCTCCATCCGGAAAAGCTAGTGATAATGGAGTTGGCCTCCGCGACGATAGCTCATTTGGTCAAAGGTAAGGTCTTGGACTTGACCTCGGCGCCAGGAGGTAAGGCGTTACACTCTTGGGACTTGGGTCACTTCACGGTGGCTAACGACATAGACGTGAGGAGGTTCGCCTTTAAGGGATTTGAAATAGTAGCCTCGGACGCGAGGCTCCCTCCCTTCAGAAAGGGCTTTGACACTGTAATACTAGATCCGGACTGTACCGGCATAGGGAGGCTTCACTCCCCCGAGACCAGGTTATGGTTACCCTTGGTTAATAGGAAGAAGCTCGTCGAGTACCAAGCCCAGCTCATTAAGTCAGCCTTAGCCCTACTTAAAGAGGGCTCCCGCTTCATCTATTCTACCTGCACCATTACGTACGATGAGAACGAAGGACACGCTGAGCTGTTAGAAGGGTTGGAGCCCGTCGAGGTTGAGCACGCTTCTCCGGGTTTCTTGGAGGGCTGGAGGAGGTACTTGCCGAACGTTCACAAAACGATAGGCTTTACCTTTGCTGTTTATGAGAAGTGATACAAGCCATTAGCTCCCTGCTTAAGGGTCTCCAGCAAGACGTATCTATCCTCCCTTCCTTTATGGCCATCTCCAACTTCTTCTTGACCTCTTCCACATTTACACCGTACTTCCTCCTGTAAACCTCTGGTACGTCAAACTTCACCTCAAACATCGCGGAGAGGGGCAATATCGGTAAGAGCACCAACTCTTCGCTTAATTCCCTTATGTAGTAAACGGCCTTCAGCTTAGGACTTAACATGGCAATTAAGTAAGTGAAGGCACTCTCCGGCTTGAAGCCCCCTGTAGGGGAGACGTAAAGCTTGTAGTCCTTATATTGTCCTAAGACGTACCTCATGGTACAGGCTAAGTTGGCTATGCCGTTGTAAAACATCACTGCTTGGGGCTTGCCCAAGTCCTTAACGGTCAAGGCATCCGTGCTATAGCCCTTGCTATCCAAGTACTTTTTGAGCACAGAACAAGATATCTCGCCGGCAAAGGTATCGGAGCACAACAAGACTACCTTTAGCTCCTCGTCCTCAGAGTAGAGGTCTTCTACGGCACTCAAGAAGGAGTTCAGCTCCGCGCTGGCCGCCTTCGGGTCCGTTTCGACGTACTGAACGACGTCTTCAATGAAGTCACAGAGCTTCTCCTTCAACATCCTCCTTAATTCCGCGTCTATTTCTGGGCTCCAGTCCCGGGCGACGAGTTGCTTTGGGCAAGCATCCGGTTTAGTCTTACAGTAGTTTCTGATGACCGAAGTGCCTACGCTCAAGACGTGGACGTCCAACAGCCTCGCCACTTATTTTTGCAGCGAAGACGCCTATGAGGCTATGATAGCGTGTAAGAACTGTGGCAAGCCCGCGGCTAGGGCTATAGGCTACTGTTACGACTGCGTGAGGAAGGGCCATCTGGAAACGGCTATGGAAACGCATAGGAGGTGGAGGTCCAAGCTCCGCTTGCCCCCGGAGCCCCCTAGGCAAGGGCTCAAGTGCTCTACGTGCGTCAACGAGTGCAGAATACCGAGGGGCTTCACAGGCTATTGTGGCGTTTGGCGTAACGTGGGTCACCTAAAGGCCGACTTCAAGGTTTACGCTTACTTAGATCCCTTACCCACGAACTGTGTCTCCACCCCGGTGTGTCCAGCAGCTACTCGCAGAGGGTTTCCGTTCTTCACAGATACCGAAGGACCCGAGTACGGCTACTATAACTTGGCCGTGTTCGCTTATGGTTGTACTTTAGATTGCTTGTACTGCCAGAACTGGGAGCACAAGACCGACTTGTTCAAGGTGAAGGAAGCCAACTACCAAGAGCTCCTAGGCATGGCATTAGACCCTAGGGTTAGGTGTATATGCTACTTCGGTGGCGACCCCACTCCTCAAGCTCCCCACTTCATAAGGCTCTCTAGGGAGGTACTCAATAAGACTACGTCCATCAAGAGGATCTGCTGGGAAACCAATGGATTGGCAAACCCTAACATAATGAGGCTAATGGCTCAACTGAGCTTGGAGAGCGGAGGCATAGTTAAGATAGACTGGAAGGCTTGGAACCCTAACGTCTACAAGGCTTTGACCGGTATCGACGGTGAAAAGGCATTGAAGAGGCTGAAAGAGAACGCCAAGATGATAGTAGAGATGGGAAGGGATAGGTCGGACCCGCCCTTGTTGGTGGTTAGCCTACTGTTGGTACCGCTTTACATAACGCTTGAGGAGGTCAGAGGGGTAGCGGAGTTCGTGGCAAGCTTAGGGAACGTGCCGTTGGTGCTATTAGCCTTCCACCCCTCTTGGCTCATGAGCGATTTGCCAACTACTTCTAGGAAGCATGCAGAAGAAGCAGTTAAGGTTGCTAGGGAAGCTGGCGTTAAGGAGGTCTACCTCGAGAACGTCCACTTGCTGAGCGACGCCGAATATCCGTTCTGAGCCTCAGTTCCGGCGTAGGCCGCTCACCGCTCGCTTGGGTCGGGCTAACCTCATCGGCGGGGCTCTTCATTGCCCTCGCTCTGAGCCCCTTAAGCGTCTAGACCTCTTTCTCTTTACTATACCTTCCAGCCTGCGGTCACCTTTCCAACACCCACTAGGCCTTAGCCGGTGAAAACCTTCAAAGTGGGATCACCCGGTGATAGCGACAGAGTATTTGGGGAGTACCGATGATCTCAGCACCGGGGAAAGGGGGATGAGGTTGGTAGAACTCATAAACAGGCTAATCGAAGACATAGTCTCCGATGTGGAAAGGTTCGTTGAGGTAGTTACTAATGTAGACGAAGAATGAAATTTTATTCGTAATACTACCTTAGAAGTTAGCTGTGCTCTCGAGTCGTTTGCTCTAGGATCCAGAGTGGGGTGCATTAGGGGTCTTCCGAAATCAGTGATACCGACGCAGCCTCCTCCTTGGTCATTATACGTTTACTCCGACAGCCCCTTGCTTCTTCGCTCCCGAAGGCGGGTCGGGAGTCGATATGAAATAACCAAGGTTACGCAAATCCCAAGGTTTACCTTAGTATTACGCTTCATGGTAGAGTTAACGCCCAGTTAACTTGACCGCCGGTAGAGTTAACCTCCCCGAAGGTCGGTCCCGCGTAACACCGAGAGATGGAAATGGCTATGGACTCCGCTAGGGCCTCAGTCGGAGGCCTCCTCGCTGACCCGTTTTCCCTATAGCTGAATAGAACGCGTCTGGATCTTCTTCGCGAGGCTTAGATCGGAGTGTTACTTTCATCCCTTCCCATTCACTGCATCTCAGAGGAACGTTGTTCACGACGCGCTATACTAATATTTTAATACAACCACTACAGCACGCTGGGATCGCCTTTGGGATTGGCCTTCAAAGACGTGATAATAAAACGGCAAGAAGTACAGGGCATTGATCGACACCGGTTTTAACGGCGAAGTCTTGGTCTCCAAGAGTCGCAAAAGAAATAGGACTTAAAGTGCTCGAAGAGAAGGAGAGGACTACAGTAGACGGAAGAAAAGTGAAGGTCAAGGTAGGAATAGCCAAAGTCAAGATCGATGACGAAAGCTACATGTTTGTGGAAGAGGTCGAAGGATTGCCTTTGGACGTGTTGATTGGTGTTCAAGCATTGGAGAGGCTGGGCTACTACGTGGACCCGAAGGACGGAACCATAAAGAAAGTAGGGCTCCTCCGTCTAAACTTTCAAGGACAGACCCTCAAAATCCATCGATTGCATGTGATCGAGCAGTAAACAGTAACGATACGTAGGGGGATCATGGTATGGAAACGATCCTAGTGAGGCCTTTGCGGAAGCCGGAACGTGGGAACTTTGCTCGAAACTGAATTATCC
>WAOJ01000133.1 GCA_015521275.1 Desulfurococcales archaeon
CACGGTGGATGTATATGTAGTAAACTTGTCCCTCGCCAACTTTAACATCTCCAGTTCTAACTTAGCCGACTCCTCGTCCATGAACCTCTCTATTTCTAAGACTTCCTCTGCCGCGTTGTTGTCTTGATACAGCAAGGAATAAACTGCCAAATCGAACGCCACCTCAGCCATGTTCTTTAACAAGGCCAACCTAGTGGCGATCTCCCTTTCTTCATCAGTAAAGTTCACGTCTGGTATTATGAATTCTAAACCCAAGCTCTTCGCCATCCTCATTATGTCGTCGCGATTCCCCCTAACGATTATTATGTCTCCCCTCTCCAAGATCACGTCGTCTGAGGGGTTAGGTATGAGTACCCCTCCCCTTCTGAGGGCTATTACGTCAACTGCGCCGTAGCGCTCCTTTAACTCTTTAATACTCATTCCGCTTAACGTTTCGTTAACTTCTATCCTCAAGTACACTTCCTCCGTTATTTCCAATGCAGCCTTAACTACGTTGTCAACTGGGTAGCCCTTCAAGACAACCGCGCTTATGTCTGAAGCTGCTTCAGAGACCCAGTCGGCTGCCACGCCCATCCTCAAGGCCGGCAAGAGCTTCTCGGCATCCTCAACGTCTCTAGCAGCAACCATCAATTGAATTGAGAGTAAGTTGAAGTCGTTGTCCAAATCGGCGTCTATCCTTTCTACTTCTTGAGCCACGTCCTTGTCCTCATAAATTAACGAATAGAACGCCATGTCTAAAACCAAGCTGGCCTCGTCCTTCATTTTCATAAGCAACTTTTTAACTGGGACGGGGCGATACTTAACGACGAATGGTCTATCTAACATCTCTTAGGTGTCCCAGTAAAGGGAAGGGGATTTAGCTAATGAGCTTAAGGCCTTAGAAGCCTCTCCACCTCCTTTGCTGTGAGCCTAAGAACGTCCCTATCCGTTATTATTCCCTTAACCTCCTTATCCTCTCCGAGGACCAGTACCGCGTCGTTGGGAGACCTAGCCAGGGCATCCAGAGCCTCCACGAACTTAGAGGTGTCTGGGACGTAAACGAAGTCCTCCATGAAGCTTCTCGCAGGCTCCGCGGGTAAGTCCTTATCTAACCTCTTCTCATTCTTTAAGGCGAAGCCAAGAATCCCTAAAGCAGTTACCATGCCTATTGCACTCTTCCCTTGAACCACTGGTAAGTGCCTTATGTTGTATTCTTTCATTATTTCCACCACATCCGAGAAGGTTGTGGTTGGTTCTATCACCTTCACGTTTGTGGTTGCGTATTTCAAGGCTTCTACGTCTCCCCAGTCTATTTCGGGAGCCACGGTCAGTACTACGTCCCTTTCAGTGAAGACTCCCAAGACCTTGCCTTCGTCGTCAACTATGGGCAAAGCCCCTACGTCGGCCTCAACCATTACCTTCAAGGTTTCCCATAAGGGTTCGTCGGGTCTGGCCGCTATCACCTTGTCACTCATGAACTTAGAGACCTTCTCCCTCAACAGCTCCTTGGCGTTGTACGAGTCCAAAACGTCTATTGCATCCTTGACCGATAAGAAGCCGACCAGCTTGTCTCCATCGACCACGGGCAAGTGCCTTATCTTGTTTTCAACCATTACCTTTACGGCATCCCTCAAAGGCTTATTCAGGTCTATGACTTTTATCCAACCCAGCTTAGCGAAGTACTTTATCTCTCTGGTCGGGTCCAGCAAGGCCGTTCCCACGTTATTATCTATATTACGGTATATGAGTGGGAGATTAGCCCGGTCGGGAGCGTGCTCTGGATAATAGACTTGGACGGCGTTGTGTGGAAGGGAAAGGAGTTCATTTGGGAAAATATTGAAGCGATAAAGAAACTCAAAGGTAAGAAGGTTTTTATGACGAACAAGGCTACGTCTAGATGGGAGATAGAGAAGAGGCTCAAGCAAGCCGGCTTGGAAGGGGAAGTCGTTACCTCAGCCTACATAGCCGCCCAATACCTAAAGGGAAAAGTGGAAAGCGCCTTCGCCTTAGGTCCCTTTGGACTTTACGAGGAGCTGGCCTTAGCTGGAATTCACCCAACAGAACAAGCTCACTTAGCAGAGGCCGTAGTGGTGGGCTTGGACAAGTTCGTAACCTATGATAAAATAGCAGTTGCCAGCGACTTGGTAAGGGAGGGAAGGCCCTTCATAGCTACTAACACGGATAAGGTTTATCCAACTGAAGGAGGCCTTAAGCCCGGGGCCGGGGCTATAGTAGAAGCGATAAGGGTCTCTTCCGGAAGGGACCCAATAGTGGTGGGTAAGCCAAGCAAGATAGCCTTCCAAGTGGCCTCGAAGGGCGAGAGGGACGTCATAGTCATAGGAGACAAGATGGAAACAGACATGAAGATGGCGTTGGAGAATGGAGCTAGGGGTGTCTTAGTGCTCACCGGAGTTACCAAAGAGCCTCCGGAGGAGATACCCGAGGGGATAATTGTTGTAAAGACCTTGAAGGAGTTGCTTGAGCGTTAAGGGGAGCACCGGATGGGCGCGCCCATCGCGAGCCCTTCGGCTCCCTAGCGCGCCCGATACCCGGCCAAGGTCGCTGCGTAAAACCAACTTATTGAGTTGTCGCCTTCTCCTTCCTCTTGGCTATTGGACATTCTTCGTGGTGAGGGCACTTCCACTCAACCTTCAAGACTGCCAATGCATCTTCCCAGCACTCGTGCTGGGACTTTATGTCTGCCAAGGAATACACGTGGTAGGGCAGCTCGAAGGTGTAGGTCTTATCTTCTATTGGATCGTAGAGCTGAGCAAACCTCTTCTGGTTCTCGTGATCAATCTCTTCTAATGACAAAACTATTGGGCATAAGCCCATCTTGAAGTGGAAAGGTTTCTTCATGTTTACACCTTGCTGAAGCGGTCGCCGAGCCTCAGCCTAACCGCTATGCCCATGCTCATTATCTCTTGTACCAACAGCTTGAAGGCATAGCTTATCTCGACTTGATGCATGTCTCCCTTTTCGCCGTGTATCGGGCACACGGGCTTACCCTTCTTAGCGTCGAACCAGCCTATGTGGCCACACTTAGCGCATATCCATACCTTCGTCGCATCGCTGCTCTTCAATAGCCTCTCCACCAGTAGCTGGGAGGTTCCGTGGGCCACTAGGACGTCCCTCTCCATCTCTCCGAACCTCAGGCCTCCCTTCCTAGTCCTTCCCTCCGTCGGCTGCCTGGTGAGTATTTGTACTGGTCCTCTAGCCCTCGCGTGGATCTTGTCCGCGACCATGTGGTATAGCCTCTGGTAGAAGACCACTCCTATGAACACCGGCCTGGCGATCATTTCCCCGGTCCTTCCGTCGAACATCACCTCTGTCCCGTCCGGCGGGAATCCCCTCTCCACCAAGACTTTCCTCAAGTTGTCTATGGGCTCCTTGTAGAACGGCGTAGCGTCTACCTCCTTACCTCTATAGGCAGCTGCCTTAGCAGCTATGCTCTCTATCAGCTGTCCCAAAGTCATTCTCGAGGGGAACGCGTGGGGGTTCAATATTATGTCTGGTACTAATCCGAACTCGCTGTAGGGCATGTCGTAGTGAGGTATTACCATTCCTATTACTCCCTTCTGACCGTGCCTCGAGGCGAACTTGTCACCTATTTCCGGTATCCTTAGGCTCCTTACCTTTACCTTGACCATCTTTATTCCGTCAACGTTCTCAGTAACTACTACGGTGTCCACTATTCCTTCCTCGCCGTGCCTGACCGTTACGGAAGTATCCCTCCTCCTGTTCTCAATTATTCCCATCTCCTTGTACTCCTCAGTGAACCTCGGCGGGGAGGTTCTGCCTATCAGTACCTCTCCTCCGACCACGTAAGTCTCGGGCTCTACTATGCCGTCAACGTCGAGTTTCTCGTAAGCCTTCGGCTCTCTCATTCCGCTCAGCATCATGTCCGGCCTGGGCTTCTCTATCCTGTCCTCCAAGCCTCCGGGGTACTTCTGCTCCTCAGCTTGGTACAGCCTTATGAAGGTAGCCCTCATGAATCCTCTGTCTATGCTGGACTTGTTCATTATTATTGCGTCCTCTATGTTGTAGCCGGTGTAGCTCAATATCGCCGCTACGGCGTTCTGGCCCGCTGGCCTGTCGTTATAGCCTATGACGTCCAAGTGCTTGGTCTGCACTAAAGGCCTCTCCGGGTGGTGGAGGAGGTAGCCCCTGGTGTCGCTCCTAAGCATGAAGTTAGCTGCATACAAGCCCAGAGCTTGCTTGGCCATAGCGCTCTGGTAGCTGTTCCTCGGGCTCTGGTTGTGCTCTAGGTAGGGAATAGTTGAAGCTACCGCCCCGAATATCGCGGGGACCCAGACCTCCATGTGAGTGTGCTTGGGCGTTATGTCTTCCGGATCTATCGCAACCAGAGCATTTTCCTCCTCATCAGCATCTATTAACTCCACTATGCCTCTTACCAGCAAGTCCTTGAACGTCCACTCTCCTTTCTTTATCTTCTCCACGTGCTCGGGCTTGAGCTTCAACTCCCCGTTCTCAACTACGAACAAGGGCCTCAGTATCCTTCCGGGGTCAGTGTTGACGTATACCTCCTTTATGGTGCCGTCGTCGTTCTCATAGACTCCCACTCCCACCTCGTAGTGGAGCTTGCCTTGCCTCCTGAGCTGCCTCAGCTTGTTGGCTAGCTCGTTAGCATCTCTGTAATAGCCCACGGGCCTTCCGTTGAGGAACACCCTAGCGCCGGTCATCACTTCTTCTGGCAAAGGCTCGTCATTGCGTATCATCTCAAGTACCTTCTCCACTGGTATCACTCCTAGTTCGTAGAGGACCTTTTCGACGTCCTCTTCGGGCACACCCACGGATATGTAAGCGCTGAGGGCCAAGTTCTTCACTAGGCCTATATTAGGCCCTTCGGGCGTCTCGAAGGGGCATATCCTTCCCCACTGGGTCATATGCAGCTCTCTCGCTTCGTAGTGAGGTTGGTTCCTTGCCAATGGGGACACTACTCTCCTCAAGTGGCTCAGCGTTGAGAGCCAGTTGGTCCTGTCCAACAGCTGGGAGACGCCAGTTCTGTTGCCGACCCAGTTGCCGGTAGCTAGGGCTTGCCTGACCTTCTCAGTCAAATAGTTTATCCTCACTATATTCTTGAGCTTGAGCTTCTCCTCACCTCTGACTACGGATCTCTCGAGCTGATAGCCCATATCTTTTACTAGGCCTCTTAGGTGCGTTCTGAACAAGGCTGCCAACAAGTCTCCGGCCAGCTTAACCCTCCTGTTAGCATAGTGGTCCTTGTCGTCCGGCTCCCTCTTCTCCAAGTAAACTTCCAACAGCTTCCTAGCCATGTGAGCTAGGAATATGGCC
>WAOJ01000134.1 GCA_015521275.1 Desulfurococcales archaeon
AGTTTCGTGCTTATCAGCCCCAAAGCCCAAGCCTCCGGGATTCCCGGGAAGGCCTTACCCAAGAACTCCCTCAGAGCCCTCCTCCTCGTGGAGTTTGACAAGACGTTCCTCTTGTTGAATCTGTGGAACCCGTCCGTGCTCAACGAATTTGCTATTGACACAACCTTGGAGACGTAGTCGCTGGGACTCCTCGTGTTCAAGCCCAATGCCCACGTCACGGCGTTGAGCGTCATTTCGTAGCTGTCTTCCTTCTTCCGACCGACACTGGTAACCGAGAGTACTTTCCTCCCCTTGTTCCTCGTCTCGTAAACGCTGAAGACGATCACTCCACCTTGCGGAAGGGTAGTCCTTACTAGTTCCAGTGAGACCTTAAGCCCCACGGGTTGACCAGCTATTGCGCTCAGGACGTCCGGCAGCTCCTCAGCCAACAAGAGCATCTCTGCCTTGAGCAGCAGAGATAATGACCTCGGATCCGACTTGGCAAAGAGCTCCGTAACCTTGTCCTTGTCTATCGCCATAGCTGAAGCCATCATCTCATAGTGTTTGTTCAAGGTCTCCGAGACCTTCGCCAACTCTGGGGCGTCGAAGGAGACTAAGTGGGGTTTCATGTAATCCAATATCCTCTCTATTATTGAATACATCTTCGAAGCCCTTTTGGATGTCAAGTTCCTGCCGCTAGCGTTCATATAGCTCTTTATCATCCTCAAAAGTATTGGGTCCACTTTTCGGTCATCTCGGAGCAGCACCTCTGTGAGTATCTTGTAGAGGCAGTAGTTAGTTATAGCAACTTGGGTTAGGTCTTTGAAGTCGGCCGACAAGCGTGCTCACCTCTCAACTACTTTTTCGGTATGACCGGCGCGTCAGCAGAATAAACGATCTTCTTTGTATCTCAGAACGATAAGGGCCCTCTGACACTAACCCGTTTTACGTCACAAAACGAAATGGTTTTCGAATTTCTAACCTGCGTGTCCACCTGTGCCGTAAATATTGTTCATAGTACACTAAGAAGAGTTTTGGAGTAAAGAAAACCCAATGAAGGTATATTAGGGAAAAGTTAGTTCTTGAACCTAGGTTTTCTTTTCTCTAAGAACGCATTTATGCCCTCCTTTGCGTCCTCCGTGCCTAAGACCCTGGCAAAGGCTTCTGCCTCTAGCCTCAAGCCCTCCTTCAAAGGAACTTCTAGGGCTGCTCTGGTGACTTCTTTGGCTGCTCCCAAGGCGTACAGCGGCTTTGAAGCGAGCTTCTGTATTAGGAGCCTTATCTCCGAGTCAGCCACTCTCTTGGGGACTACCCAGTTCACCAAGCCCCATTGCTTGGCCGTCTCCGCGTCTATCATATCTCCTAGTAAGACCAGTTGGAGAGCCCTTCCCAAGCCCACTAGCCTCGGTAATCTTTGTGTTCCCCCTCCTCCCGGTATTATACCAACGTTGATCTCGGGCTGGCCGAGCAAGCTGTCGTCGCTGGCCAGCCTTAGGTCCGCCATCATGGCCACTTCTAGCCCTCCCCCCAAGGCGTAGCCAGTAATGAAGGCTACCACCGGCTTAGGACAGCTCTCAATGGCTTCTCCCAACTCCATGAACGGCTTAGCGACTACGTAAGGAGCCTCTTCGGGCTTGACGTCCTTCATTACCGTCAAGTCGAAGCCGGCGCTGAAGACTTCCCCTCCGTAAAGGACTATTACCTTAACTTCCTCGTCCTCGCATCCCCTTCTAACGGCCTCGGCCATCTTCCTAAGCATTTGAGGGGTGAGCGCGTTCCTCTGTTTCGGTCTGTTCAATATTATCCAGAAGCCCTTGCCCTCCTTCCTTATCTTTATCTCTCCCAAGTCCTCTTCGTGTACCTCGTACTTGTAGAAGCCTTCACCGCACTTGACGCCGCACTTGCCTTCCTCAACCATGTTCTTCAATAAGCCAGTTACCTTGTAGTCCTCCATGTTGTATTTAGATGCCTTCTCCTCAATGGAGGCAACAACGTTGTCTAATCCCAAGTTGTCCCCCAACTGGAGTATGCCCATGGGCAAGTTCAGACCTAAGACCGTAGCCGTGTCCACGTCCTTCACGTTTGCGACTTGGTTTTCTACAAGCCAAGCGCCCTCGTTCACCGCTAGGTCAACTATCGCTATGTAGTCGACGCCTTCAGCGGCAGAGGCCTTAACCGCTGGCTTGACGTACTTGCCGGGAGCAGGGTACTTGTAGAAGCCCTCGCCGCTCTTCACTCCAAGCTTGCCCTTCTCCACCATTTCCTTGAACAACGGACATATTGTTATGTTC
>WAOJ01000135.1 GCA_015521275.1 Desulfurococcales archaeon
GTGCACAAATACGGTTGGTACCGTGCCTCAGCTGGTCTCAATCCAGAAGGACATCAGGCAAAAATACTTGGACAAGGCTCAAGCCCTAAGGGCGCTTTACGACAAGGCCGGGGTCAAGGTTTATGAGTTCTTGGGCAGCCCCGGGTCTGGGAAGACTAGCGTAATAGAAGCTTTGGTTGACAAGCTCAAGGACCAGTACAAGATCTTGTACTTGGGAGGGGACGTAGCCTCTACCCTCGACGCGGAGAGGGTAGAGAAGCACGGGATAGACGCCATAGAGATAAACACCGGAGGCATATGCCACTTGGAGCCAGACCACATCTTCGAAGCGATAAAGGACGTAGACTTGAGCAAGTACGATATAGTGTTCATCGAGAACGTGGGGAACTTGATATGCCCCTTCAGCTTCCCCTTGGGGGCTCACAAGAGGATAATGGTAGTGTCCGTCGCTGAGGGAGAGGACAAGTTCGTGAAGCATCCGATGAGCACCAGAGTATCGGACATAATAGTGATCTCCAAGGTTGACCTAGCCGACAAGATAGGGATCAATGTGGAGAAGATGAAGGAAGACGCCAGGAGGCTTAACCCTAGGGCCCCCATAGTGGAGCTGAGCACAGTTACCGGCCAAGGCGTTGACGACTTAATAAAGGTCATGGAACTGCCCCAAAAGGTAAAGAGCGTTTGAGACATTAACCTTCCTCTCTTTTACCGGATGAATTAAGGCCCTCTTGGTCCTAGGGTCTTGCTCGCCCTTCCCGAAGCCTGTGACCTTAACTTCCTTTGCCAAGCTTCTTGCTAAGACTAAGGCTCTGTGGCCGTCGCTCAAGGCCGGAACACAGAACAAGCCCGGGTACCAGAGCTGAACGGTAACCCTGACGTTATTCCCCAACGGTAAGGCTGAGAGCCTCTCGAAGTTGTCGCCGTGGACGTGGAGGAACAAGAACCTATCCTTAGAGGCCCTAATCAGCTCCTCTTCGTGAGCGCCGTCGCCGTCGGAGACCAAGATATCGTAATCCTCAACCAAGTTAGCTGCCCCGTTGACCGCCATTATGGGGCAAGAGTAGCTGGGCTCAGGGTCTTTGGGGCCCACTACTTCTAAGCAATCATATTTGGGGGCTTCGGCCCCCTTATCTAGTATAAGTGCCACGCCCAACGCCTTCAAATCCTTCTCTAAGCTAAAGCCCAAGAGCGCGTAAGCTGAGCTTAGGAGGCCCTCCCACTTGAGGCACTCGAAGGGCTTATTATTAAACCTCAGCACGTAACGCACTCCCCGGCTGGGATTCAGTGACCAACGCTAAGAACCTGGCCACAAAGGATGGCGTTAAGGTAATAGAAAATAACGTACTGAGGACCACCGTAGTTGCACATGCCTCCGACAACCTAAGGCCCAACTACCCGCCGGACGCCACGCCGGCTGCCGGGCTCTACGACCACTTGAAGGAAGCCATGGAGAGTTCTGTAGAAGGGGGGACCTCGGTATACCTAAAGCTCAGGAGCAACGCCCACGTGGACTTGGAGGACTTCTACCACCCGTTCGTAGAGTACTTTGCCCCAAAGCTCGCTCAGTTCTTCAAGAGCAACGTATTCATACTGTTTGAGAATACCGCTAAGAACAAGAAGTGGTTCGCCGTGGCCGCCCTATACCCTAGGAGCAACAAGCTCATCACCGCCAGAGTAATACTGAGCAAGAAGAGGAGCAACATCAAGGATGTGGTAGGCCTCATAAAGGAGAGCAAGGAAGTAACGCTGTCAACGGCAAAGGAAATGCTATCTTCCCACTTGAACTTGGAGAGGCTAAAGCTAATAGGAAACGTCACAACCGTAATAGCCAAGGGCTTTGGGGACAGCGAGATAAGGGTTTACGGAGGAGAAGGCGGAGAAGGCGTAATAGTGATACCTCTCAGGAGGCCCAAGTGGAGCTTGAAGGACTTCCCAGATGAGTTGGCGGAGGAGCTGAGGACCTTAGTGGTGGAGCCCATAAAGATGGGCATGAAGGTTGCTCCTAAGGGCTTGCTCCTAATGGGTCCGCCTGGAGTTGGCAAGACCTTAATGGTTGAGGCCATTGCCAAGGAGCTGGGCAAGAAGATAATGGAGCTCGATCCGGGAACTTATAGGAGCATGTGGTACGGCCAGACGGAGAAGATACTGAAGAATATATTGAAGAAGGCGATGAACAGGGACGACATAGTAATATTGCTGGACGACGCCGAATTCCTAATGGACAGGGGAATGAGTATCCATGAAGCTTACGTGAGCGAGATGAACATATTCCTCAAGATGCTCCAGAGCGAAAAGAGGCCCTTAATAGCCATGACCACTAACCACCCCCAGCTGATGGACCAAGCCCTCATAAGGCCCGGGAGGATAGACGTCCTAATAGCCGTCGGTTATCCGGACAAGAAGTTCCGCAGGAAGATAGTGGAGAACGTGCTCAAGAGGTATGGCATAGAGGCCAGCGAAGAGATAAAGGACAAGATAGTGAGGATAACCAGGTGGTTCAGCAACGCAGAGATAGACGCGCTCATAAGGATGGCCGTTGCTAAGGGCAAAGGGAAGATAACGGATGAGTCCCTCACTTGGGCGAGGAACAGGTTTAACATAAACGAGACGGAAAGACAAAGGATACAAGAGGGCATAAAGTGGTACGTCTCCAAGATGCAGGGGATGGTAATAAGTTACGTTAAGGACCCCTCGGAGGTGTGACCCTTGGCAATAGTATGGAAGCCCGTCTGGGAAGAGATAACGATAGAGTACGAGGGAATTAAGGTAAGGACCGTAATGGATAAGGAGACCGGCCTAATAGCGTGTCCAATATGTATGACCCAAGTGTTGAAGAAAAAGAGGAGCATGAAGGAGCTGGAGGACGAAACGATGTTCTTCTTCGACGGTCAGAGCTTGATACACCACTTGGCCACTCACGGAACCTAAAGCCTTCCCAACGCCTTCAAGATCTCTTCCACAGCCCTCTCCGGATCCGGGCTCTTGGTTATGTAGCCCCCTACCACCACTATGTCCGCCTTTCCCAAGAAGGCCTTGGCGGTCTTAGGCCTTATGCCCCCAGCGACCGCAACGACTAAGCCCAGTTCTCGGATCTTCTCGGCCAAGCTAGCAAGCTCCGAAGCGTCTATACCATAAGCCTTCTGCTGGGAAATGCCCACGTGGAGCTCCACCGCTTTTACTCCTAACTCCTTCAACCTCTTTGCCCTCTCCAAAGGCTCCTTTAGGTGCATGAGGTCCGCCACCACTACTTTTCCCCTCCTCTCAGCTTCTTCAACCGCTTCCTTGATCACGGAGTCATCCGAAAAGGCCATTACCGTCATCGCGTCGGCCCCGGCGTCGAAGGCCAAAGAGGCTTCTAAGGCTCCCGTATCACAAGTCTTCGTGTCCGCCAATACTGGCTTCCCGAAGGCTGAAAGGACGGATACCGCCTTCATTCCCTCAGACTTTATTAGCGGGGTTCCCGCCTCTATTATATCAGCCTTTTTAACCTTGGAGGCTATCCTTACTGCGCTAGGCAAAGTGGTGAAGTCCAAAGCCACTTGCAGCAAGGGCTTTTCCCTTCTCTCCCACAAGGCCGCTTCCCAGGGAGGCCCTAACCCTATAACTAAAGACTTGATGCTTTCATGGGTATAGGGAAGTTGAGCACTATGGGTCCGAACGACGTCAAGGCTTATCTTGCATACACCTATTTCTTGTATTACGCCAACAAAGTCCCCGTCCTAACGCCGGTCGTTTATGGCCCTCCTAGAATAGGGAAGACTGAGACCGTTAGGGACTCCTTGAAGATGTTTGTAAAGGCTGTAGCGTACAGAATAGTTGCCAACGACTTCTTGGGCTTGAGGCCCCCTGAAATAAAGGGCAGCTTAGAACAAGTGCGTCAAGCGCTGGCGGGCTTGATAGAGGTCTTCAAGAGCAAGAGGAAAGACTTGATCCTCAGCTCGATGGAGGAGAGCGGTGAAGAGGAGCTGAACTTCGCCTTGATCTTCGCTCTGGCTGAGCAGTGCAACGCTCCTTGTGAGAGGTTGGCCAGAGTCATAGCGGCCAGTGAGAAGGAAGTTACAAAGGAATTTTACTTGGACATAATAAATACTGGAGCCTTCTTGCCTACTAAGGAGAACTTGAAGTATTGGGACGACGGAATTGTGGAATACAACAAGAATTTGGATATGTCGGAGATGGACGACAAAGTTGTATATGTAGAGATAAATGCAAACGAGTTGACCAAGGAAGATTTGAAGGGATACCCGTATCCCAGAGAAGGCTTCTTCGAGAAGCTCCCGCCCAGGTGGGCAGAGGCCTTGGGAACTTCCATGATAGGCTTGCTACACATAGAAAATGGACTCACTTTGCCCTTGAAGGAACTAGAGGAACTAATCATGGTCGCTAGGAAGAAGAGGGTGGGAATGTACAGCTTTAACAAGCTGGCCGTGATAACGGGTCCGGACCCCAATTATGCTGAGAGCACCATAGTGCCCTCTTACCTTTCCAGCGGAAACTTAGCGTTCGTGGAGATGAGGCCCCCGACGGTGCTGGAGTGGAAGGAAATGATAGAAGGCGAATACGCTGAGGAGGTCTATTACTTCTTAGAGGCTACCAGCGCCAGCTACGGCTTGGCCTCAACCATAGAGGCCCTCAAGTTTATACCGAGGGAGGTGAGCAAGGTAGTGGCTCCTAAAGACACCTTCATTCCTCCCCCGGAGGTTGCTAAGGAATACAAAAACCATTGGAAGCCCTATCCGACACCAAAGGCTTGGATGTACTTCGCAAAGGCTTTGGAGCACGGCAGGGTTGAAGCTACCTCCCTAGCCTTCAGCTACATAGCCGACGAGAGCGTTGCAGAACTCTTCGCGTCCTTCTTGCCCTACTATTGGAAGGTCCAAATGGAGGGGCCCCAGAGCATATTGGACTTCAGAGAGGACTTGGAGAAGAACTTGGCTGCTAGGGTAGCAGTGGCGGCTCACGTGATCAAGGCCTTGGAGACTGGAGAAGGGAGGGACGAGTTGGCGAAGGCTTTGGAAGAGGTGGGCTGGGACAGCGTGGCGGGAATACTGAGGGAGGGCTTTACGGAATAAAAACTTTAATAGGATAGCCTGTGGACGGTTTCTATCTCTACCTCACTCACGCCCTCAACGTTCTTCAATATCTCTTCCAGCTTCGAGGTTCCTCCTTCGGTCTCCTCCGGCATTACTATATAGGTCTTCAGCAAGTTCAAGCCGAAGGCCACTGGTACCTTTTCGTACTGCTTAAGCTCGTAGCCCTCCGGCAAGGCCTTCTTTATGTTCTCTATGAGCTCCTCCAAGTTCCTCTCGACAGTGTCCGGATATATCTTGGCTACAACCAACACGTGAGCCATCTCGCTCACCTCTTATGGTCCCTCAAAGCCGCACTTGGGGCACCTATAGGGCTTGCTCTGCTTCCTACAGCGCGGGCATCTCCATATTATTACCTCTCCGCAGTTGGGACACAAGAACTTCACTCCCACTTCCTTCCCCAAGGGCACTACCGGCCTGTTACAGCTACTACACTTCGGTACCTTGGGCTCGAGAGGGGTCTCCATAGTCGCAGCCACTTATCTACACCGTCTCGCCCTCAGTTCAACCATATTAAAAAGGCCTCCCCCGTGAGGCCGGGAGAGTTCTTGGAGGTAGAGGTAAAGCTCAAAGTTGGACCTGAGGCCTTAGAAAGGCTGAAGGACGTAGCTAAGTACTTAGGGGAGAGGATTGAGGAAGACCTATACTTCAACTTCGACTGCGAGGGAGGCTGTTGTAGGGACTTCGCCAAGACGGACGAAGCAATAAGGATAAGGAAGAGCGACAAGTGCTACTTGACCTACAAGGGACCCAAGGTAGGCAAAGAGGTGAAGGCGAGGGAAGAAATAGAGTTTGAAGTGGGAGACTGTGAAAAGGTAAAGAAGTTCTTAGAAAAGCTCTGCCTAAAACCCGTAATAACCGTAAAAAAGAAGAGGAAGCTGTTTAAGTACAATAACTTAACCATAACCTTCGATGAGGTGGAAGGGCTGGGAACCTTCGTGGAAATAGAGGGCTTGGGAGAGGGGGCAAAGGAAGAGGTGTTAAGAGCTTGGAAGGAGCTTTTCCCGGAAGCTCCAAAGGTGGACAAGACTTACTTAGAAATGATACTTGAACTGACCGGTCAGAAAAATGGTATCTAATAAAGTTAACGCGTGCTGACCAAGCGGGAACGAGTTATGAGACCGTTAAGGGAACTTAAGAAGTTCGACGAGGCCTTGGAGGAGCTAAGGAACAAGGGCAAAATAGTTGTGGTTACGGACCACTTGGACATACCCCACCACGGCGAGGCCTCGGCACTCATAGAGGACATAGATGTATTCAAGAAGTTAGCCGAGAAGACGGACGTGATAGCGGCTATGGTGGCTTACGAGGAGCACGCGAACATGTTGGTAATATATGGCTTGATAAGGGTAGGCTGGCTCTACGTGCTTTACGACAAGCACGTCCACGTGGCCGGAAGCAGCTTTAGGCTCAGCGGCCCCCCAAAGCTAAAAGAAGAGGTCAGGAGGGCAGTGAGGGAGTTCTACCACAAGTGGAGCCAGTTCATGAAGGCCTACTGATGAGGAGGAAAAGCGGTCACTGAGCGGTGAGGAAACTCCCATGGACCGAGGGACCCCTTTCTGGGCATTATATTCTCCTATAACTAGATGCATCGGAACATAGCTACTCCGAGCAGTTCATCATTAACCTACTATTAACGCAAAGCGTTTAGCGTACTCCCTTAGTACGTAGCGTCAACATCTCAA
>WAOJ01000136.1 GCA_015521275.1 Desulfurococcales archaeon
CTTCGATGCCACTTCCCTTTCGATCCTTACCAGCTCTTTCCTCAGCTCCTCAACGTCCTTCTTACTTGCTAACTCCTCAATCTTCTTGCTGAGCTTTTCTATGTCCTCTTTGCTCGCAACTTCTTTCAACAAGGTTTCAACTATCGTTTTTGAGAACTTTGGATCTGCCAAAAGCTTGTAAATTATTGCGTCAATTAGCTTATCACCCTTTCCTTCCATTATTTCCTTGGCTATTTGGTCGGAAAGGGACATTGTTCCCATAACCTTTGGGAAAGGAGAATAAAAAGAGAGTGGGTTGTGAAAAACTGCATTATTACTTTTTGGCCCTCTCTCAGATTTCGGAAAGATTCCTCGCGTCATAAGACATCGTTCGGTTTGCTACTACGGTGAAAGAGTGGAGGATGTGGTAAAGGTAATAGAAGCGTTGAGGAATGCAGAGTACAAGAGGACGCTGTCTCTGGTATATGCTATGTGGACGCCCCTCGGGGCCTTCACTGCTTACCTAATGCTCCTAACTAACAGCTTGACTCCTCTCTGGTTGTTGCCGATAGGCGTAATACCGTATGCAGCGCTGGTGAGGAAGATGAGGAGGATCGAGGGCTTGGGAGACAAGAAGGCGTTGAAGTACTCCGCTCTTCTAACAATAGCGTTGGAACTGCCCTTCGGGCTCTTAAGCCCTCCTCTCGGAGCTGCGGGAGCCGTGGCGGGTTGGCTGAGCGGGATAGCCATAGCATTGGGCAAGGACGGTATATTGGATGCGATGGCAGGCTGGGGAACCCTCGCGCTCACTGCTATAGCTTACGCAATGGGCCTAAACGTGTTCGAACAGTGGATGTCGTTCGTGCTCTCCGCTACCGCTTGTTACTCCTCTGTGGCCGTGGCGAGGGCCTTGGAGGGCCTCTACGAGGTGCTCCCTTATGTTGGAGAAAATAGGGAGCGTTAAGTGCTTACTGGTGCTCTTGGTGGTTTGCATAAAGGGGGAGGTCATATTTAACGAAGTAGTAAGGGTTACCGGTTTGAAGACCTCGACCGCTTGGAGCTGCGCCAAGAGGTTAGAGGCGGGAGGGATGATCGAACTGAAGAAGGCCTTGACCTTGAGGGGACCCAGGACGCTGTTGTTGTGTAAGGAAGAGGGCTCAAGGGCTCTGGGAGAGATTAAGGACCTCTTGGAAAAGCTGCGCGGTTGAGCCTCAAAGCGCCCATCTAAAACTCCTCGTTTCAAGGGACGAGGGGGTAAAGGAAGATTGAAGGTGCTAACACATTGGGACACCGATGGGATAGTTAGTGCCTCGAAGCTCTTGGAAGTCATAAACACTAATGAAGTATACGTGCCCAGGATAGGGAGCTGGAGGTTTAAGGCTATTCCTCCGGAGGCCTTCGGGGACGTGCTCTACGTCTTGGACTACTCCTTACCCCAAGAGGACTGGGTTGAGGTCTGCAAGAGGGTAAAGGGCTTGGTATACATAGACCACCATCCCGGCTCTAAACCCCCTTGTGGGAAGACCGTAAACCCCGCCTTGGAAGGGGAGGCCCCTCCTTCCGCCTCCGTGGTAGTGTCCCAGTACTTCAACTTGCCCTTGGACTGGAGGGACGCCGTTGCTATAGCGGCGGACTTGGTCAACCCAGAAGGCAACCCAATATGGGAGGAGATAGTGAGGAAGGAAGGTCTTGACAAGGAAAAGGTTAAGGAGGCAGCAGCCCTTCTGAACGCTTGCTACCGCTTAAACGACTATGACTGCATAAAGAGATACATATTCAAGTTAAAGGATATGAGCTTGGAAGAGCTCTACGAGGACCAGTACTTGTGGAATAGAAGGAGGGAGGTGTTGAGGAGGATAGACGAACTGGTGAAGAGGGCTGAGTGCGAGAGGGTCGACGGCATTAAAGTGTGCAAGGTGAAGGGTGACCCGAGCGTTCACAACTTCACCAACGCCCTCTGGAAGAGGCTCAGGGAAGGGGAAACCATAGTAATAACGATAGACGGGGAGAGGGCGAGGATCTATTGCAGAGGCGGCAACAGGGACTACACTGAACTAATTAAAATGTTGAAGGAGATGGGTTTGGATGAGGTCGGAGGAAAGGTTCAAGTGTGCTCAGCCTACGTGGAGCCACAAAGGCTAGAAGAAGTCTTGAACAAGATATTGGTCGCCCGGTAGTCCCTCATCACCGCTCAGAAGCCCGGAAGGACTCGCTCATTCCACTCTGGCGCTCAAGTCAACCCTCGGAGGGAACATGGTTAAGTAGCCCATGCTCACGACGTCCACACACTCGTTTAAGTAATCCAGAACGTTTTCCCTCCTCAATCCGCCACTTACCTCCACTATCACGTCTTGTCTCCTCTTTTTTATTTCGCAAGCGTACTCCTTCGCTTCTTTAGGGGTTACGTTATCCAACATTATTACGTCAACGTAGGGCAAGACCTCCAAAGCCTCCTCTAAGGAGGAGACCTCCACTTCGACCTTGTGCGCGAAGGAGGCCCTCTGCCTAGCCCTCTTAACGGCCTCCACCAAGGAACCGAAGGCCATGGCGTGAGTATCCTTTATCATTATCATGTCGCTCAGGGAAAGCCTGTGGGTATCGGCCCCGGCCTCCCTAGCGAAGAGTTTGGCCCAGAACCTCATCCCTGGCAAGGTCTTCCTCGTAACGGCTACCTTTACGTTCTTAAAGCCGTTCCTGTCCAACAAGCTCCTAACCTTCTTCACCTCGGTAGATATTGAGAGTACGTAAATGAGGAAGTTTAGGAGGGGTCTTTCTAGCATTAGGAGTTTTCTAGCGTCTCCCTCCATAGTTATTATAGTTCCCTCGTGCCAGCCCTCTTCTTTGACGTTGGCCTCTATGTACAAGCAACCCAAGGCCTCCTTCAAGAGGTTTGGACATACCAAGTAAACCTCGTCGTTGGCCACTATGTTCATTATTATTTCCTTTTCATCGGTAAATAAGGAATCTACGGTTAGGTCTCCGAGGGGGCTGTCCTCCTTTACCCACTTGGTTAAGTCCTTCTTCAACCTTGAGGCATAATGGTCGCACATCCTTCCACGAGATAGTCCTCCTCTTCGAGGCCTAATTTTTACGGTTCTTAAATGGCGCACGCTATACTAATACCAAGCTCCCCCGCGCCACTGTTGGGACGAAGTAGTGAAGGAGTTCTTGCAGAAGGTAGAGGACGATTTGGAAAACGCAATTGAAGGCAGGCACAGGAGGTTGATAGTGCTTTCCGGAAACGATCCCAAAAAGCTGGGGGAAGCAGCTAAGGAGGTCCTCTTGCTCTACGATAGGATAAGAACGAGGAGAGAGATGGAGAAGGGGCAAGTGCTTTACGTCTTCCACGACGAGTTTCCGGAGGCCAGGGAGATAAAGGATATAGTTAAGAGCGCCATCAAGGAGAGGGCAGAAAACATAAAGCTAAACATAAACGTTTACGAGGCTTCCAACAAGCTTTTGGGAACAACCTTTCAAGGTTTGGTTCTAGACCTGACCAAGGACTTGAAGCCCAACGACGTGGGGAGGCTAGTTGAAGTGGTTGAAGGTGGAGGACCGGTAATTCTCTTAGTTCCAAAATGGGA
>WAOJ01000137.1 GCA_015521275.1 Desulfurococcales archaeon
CAAAATGGACCCCGCTCTTGCCTTCCCTTAACTCCAGTTAATGAGTTCTTCCCTTAAGTACCTCCTCTATTCCTTCTCTTATCATAGCAATTCCGAGACCCGCCATGAGTATAGCTATTATCCTGGTTAAGGCTAAAGTTCCGTTATTGCCCAGTACTTTGCTCAAGGCCTGGCCGGCCATCAATATGGGGTAAGTTGCTGCCATCACTGCTAACACCACGAGCGCCACTTCGATGGGCGGCATTACTGATCTGTAATAGAGGACCAAGCTTATGGCTCCGGGACCAGCTAGCATAGGTATTGCCATCGGCACTATTGCCACGCTCTCCGGGTCTATCATTTCTGCTTCTGTCTTGCCGAAGAGCGCTTGGATCGCGTATATTAGTAGGATTAAGCCCGTCGCTATCCTTATGTCGTTCAAAGTCATGCCGAATGGTTTAACTATTATATCTCCAAATATTGCAAAGATTAAGAGAATGATTGTGGCCGTTATTACTCCCCTCCTTATTGCCCTCTTTCTCCTCTCCTCGTCGAAGTGGGCGGTCATTTGGTAAAATATTGGAGCATTTGTTATCGGATCTATTATTATGAAAAGCGCTATGAAGGCGTTTATGATCTCGTACAAGGGTTTTTCCCTCAGTAGTACATGTCGAAGAGGGCCTTCATGCTAACATAGGCCCTATCCCAAGTGGCCAAGCATCCCTTATCCCCTTCCCTCAAGAGCTTGCCCAGCTGCTCCATCTCCTCTCTCCACCCCTTGGCCTTCTCCATGGTTATTACGTTACCTTCCCTTTGCGGGTTATACCTAGAGCAGAGCTGTAAGCACCTCTCCAACCACCTCTCCTTCTCCTCTCCTTCTATTATCACCTTCACGTAGTCGTAAACCCTGACGGTCAAGCCTTCTGCGTGGAGCTCTATGTATTCCTTTTCAGTCTCCTTGGAGTTCAAGGATGTGTAGTGAACCGTGGCTAAGCCTTCCTCAAACGCTAAGGAAGCGCTCCAGACGTCAGTATCCCTAATTTTCACGTTGTCCGGCGTTAGGAAGATCGCTGAGCCCTTCAAGGGCTTACCGAACATGGCTACCGCGTAGTCTATGAAGTGGCAGCCCTCCCCCAAGTACCTACCTCCCTCCTCAGGCTTGTATATCCAGTGGTCTTCCCTCAGTTTTCCCGCCGCTACTCTGTAGACCAAGCTAGCCTTCCTTCCCCTCGCTATCTCCTTCAAGAGCTGGCTTATGGGAGAACAAGGCCTGTTGAAGCCAGTAACCACTACTTTGTTACTCTCCTTCAAGAGCTCGTTTATGTCTTCTAACTGCTCTGGAGTTAGCACCGGAGGCTTCTCCACGTATACTATCTTTGCCTTGGACTTTGTTATGGCGTCCTTGAGAATGGGATAGTGCTGGCTGTGCCTCGTCGCAATTATTATTATGTCTTCTTCTTTTTCTAAGATGTCCTCATAATTGGTCGTGGCGAACTTGAAGCCCATCTTGGTCAGCTCTTTTGCCTTTAAGGGGTTCGTGACAGCTACCCCGTTTAACTCGTACAACTCCTTCACTATTGGGTATAGCACGGTCGAGGCAAAGCTCCCGAAACCTATGAAGGATACCGTGGGCTTGGTCCCCTTTCTAATTATTTCCGCTTGGGGAGTTGAGGGCCAAGTGAACGCTATTACTCCCCTTTCCTTCAAGTACTTTTCTGGTTCGTAACTTATTAGGGCGGTTAGGCCCTTCACCTTGCCCTCCAGCAAGTCTTGGTAAGCTTGGGGAGCTTGATCTATCGGATATATGCCCCCTATTACCCCTTTCAAGTCCACTAGCCCCTTCTCCAAGAGCTTCAAGTATTCCATCATGTTCCTCTCTTCTGTCCACCTCACGTAACCTATTGGATAGTCTATTCCTCCTAGCTCGTAAACGGGATCATACCTCCCGGGTCCGTAGGAGACAGAAATGAGTATTTCGGCGTCCTTCACGTACATCTTAGTCCTGCTGAACTGGGTCGGGAAGGCTCCGAGGATAACCACTTTTCCTCTGTGCCTTATCATGTCCAAGGCTAAGTCCATTAAGCCCGGCTTGTCGGAGGAAGCCGCTATTATTACGGCGTCTGCCCCAAAACCTTGGCTCAGTTCCTTTACCTTTTCGACTGGATCAACTTTCAAGCTGTTATACGCTTCTACCCCTTTCTCCTTGGCCAAGTTTACCCTAGCGTCGTTTATGTCAAAGCCCACTACCTTCAAGTTGTAGGCCTTCGCTATTTGTGCTGCTAAGTTCCCTATCAAGCCTAAACCTATTATCGCTACCACATCCCCTTGGTGTAAGTTGGCCCTCCTCACGGACTGAAGGGCTATAGAACCCAAGGCCACGGTCGAAGCATCTTCCATGCTGACCCTTTCCGGCACCGGTACTACTAGCCTCCTAGGCACTACGTCTACCTCCGCGTGGTTCGCGAAGCCCGCTCCGGCTGCAGCAACTCTATCCCCGGCGCTGAAGTCTATTACTCCTTCTCCCTTCCTTAAGACGAAGCCCGAAACGGAATAGCCGCTGAACCTGCCCGTCCCTACGACTTGCTTGGCCCTTTGGTAATACTTCAATACCTCCTTTATGCCCCCTTCCCTGAGCTTCTGTAAGGCAAGCTTCGCGTAGTAGGGGTTCTCTAAGACCAGCCTAACAGGCTTGGGCAACGGGAGCTTTTCGAGCACCCAACCTTCTTTCTTTTTCTTCGCCCTTAAGGAGGCTAGCTCGGTGCCAGCGCTTATCGCTGAGTAAGCCGTAGCTATCATTACGCCTTTCTCGAAGAGGTGTGGGGGAGGAACCTCTTCCACTGTTACGTTAGCACCTTTAAATACTACTGCCTTCAAACCTTCGTGCCCAAAAAGGGGTTTGGGTTGGTAAGGTTATAGGCGATAAGAGAAGAGGCTTATGAGTTCTGGGTTCCTTACTTCTGCTACGAGGGGAGGGAGCTTCCCCTCCCTCAACGCCTTCAAGTTCTCCTCGCTAGGCAATATTTCGCTCAATACCTTAACTTTCTGACCGTCCTTTATGACTATAAACCTCTGTCCGTTGAGTTCCACGAGGTAGGCTTTTCCAAGAGGGGTCTCGAGGGATGAGAGCACGCGTAGCTCCAAGGGAGGACCCTCGTGTTAGATCACTATCGAAATATAGCTAATATGTGTTCTCCTTACTGAC
>WAOJ01000138.1 GCA_015521275.1 Desulfurococcales archaeon
AGATGGAGTACACCACCTTGCCACAAGTATTGGAGAAGCTCAAGGACCGCTTCAAGCCAGTAAAGGACTTACCCAAGCCAAAGATAAGGCACAGCGAGATGTTGAGCGGAGAGGAGGTACACGACTGATTTTTCTTACCCCTTCCGGGTGTTCCCGCTTTGGAAATATACCTAGTGGTTGGGAAGGGGGGCGTTGGTAAGACCACCCTCTCTGCCGCTCTAGCCCTAAGCATGGAACCCCCTCTCTTGGCTTTCTCTTTAGATCCATTACCGAACTTGTGCTCCGCCGTGGGGATTGAATGCTCCTTTAAGCCTGTTAAGTTTGACGACAGATACTTCGGAGAAGTCAATTATGAAGCGGCTAGAGAGCTGTGGATCAAGAGGTTCGGAGGAGAATTGAAAGAGGCCTTGAGAGATGCCTTAGGAGTGGAGGACGAGGAAATAGTGAAACACGTAGCTTCTTCACCGGGCATCGCAGAACAGTTCACCTTGTACTTCGTCTTGGAAACCGCCAAAGAACTTGGTGTTAATAGGGTTATCCTAGACACTCCTCCTCTAGGCCCTACTTTGAGGATGATAATGGCCGAAAAAGAGTTCTACGACCACTTGCTCAGCGCCTCAAAGGTTTATGGAAAGATAATAAAGCTCCTAAAGCTCAAGGGCTCTAAGGCATTGGAAATAATAGAGGAGTGGAGGGGCATAGCCTCCTCTGTATTGAATGAAGTCCTAAACGCGAAATACGTTTTGGTGAGCACGCCGGAGAGGTTTGCTAGGGAAATTGCTTTGAAGGGTTCCGAAGAGTTGAAGAGATTAGGCCTCAAACACTGGAGGAGCTACTTGAACAAAGCTAAGAGAGGAATATGCTTGGAGCCGCCCACATACGCAATACCGGAGCTAGAGGAAGAGCCCGTTGGAGCCAAGGCCTTGAGGGAACTCCTCAAAAAGGCCGAAAGGGTCTGTTAGCCCAGAGGCCAAGTGTGGACTGTCACCGTAGCGCTTAAGGCTAGGACTGTGATTAGCCCTTTCGTTATGCCCCTCCAGATGCCGGGACAAGGGATTATGCTTTGTGCATCCAGTAGCCTCCACCTCTCAGTACCCTCCTTTATTATGTAATACTGAACGAGGGTTCCGAAGGCGACGGTCCCTCCATTACACTCGAGCTCTAACCATAAAGGCTTGGTCAAGTTCAAAACGGCAATGTCTTGACCCCTCAGCGTCAAAGCCAAGGGACAAGTGGAAGTGGTCAGCGTAACGGTCTTATACAAGGTCTCGTAGTGCGTGATCACCGAAGTGGTAGTGACGAAGATAGTATTGTTGAGTACGATTATGTTTGTCTTCGTAGTTTCGAAGGTTAAGGGCTTCAATATAGTGCTAGTCAAGACGCGAGTTATCGTTTTGTAAGCAATCACTACCTTTGTCAGTGTTAAAGTTACTACCTTAGTTATTGTGTTTGCAACCACAACGTTTGGCCTTATTCTCTTAACCTCCTCCGCAATAGTCATTATTTCGTTCATCAGTTCTTTCACCAAAGCCTTCTGCTGATTGAGCCTCTCCTCTAACAAGGTTAAGTAGGAATAGGCGTATCCCAGGGAGATCAGTGAAACGAACACTGAGACTGCAAGAATTATTATTATTGCTATAACCCTTTCCATGTCTCCCTATTTTGAACGGCTGTCCAACCAAAAATGAATGAAGGATATGCAGTGAGAAGCCAAGTAGCTCTTGGGGCCTATGGAAATTCGCTTAGCTTCCAACCAACTAGGGAGCTCCAAGTCGTGCTGAGGGCCTAGGACGAAGGCCGCGGGAAGATCCACTTGTACTTTGGAGATGTCCTCTCCCTCCTCAGTCAAGAAATAGATCGGCATTCCTATGCTCTTTAGGACTTCTTCGAAGGTTTGTTTCGTGACCTTACAGCCTTTCAGCTCACCCTTCATACATGACCTTATGGCTTCGGCTGCGTCCTTCTCCGTCCTTAAGCTTACGTTCAACTCCTTCCCCTTGAACCATAAGGTCAACGGAGCGTTTGGAGGACCTCCCAAGGTAACCACGAAATTAGTGTCTCTCCTTATACCATCCCACCAGAGGGCTGCTCTGAGCATCCTGGCTATCACGTCAAGCCTTCCAGTATGAGAAGCCAAACCCCTCTTGGGAAAGGCCGGTGAGGTAGTTGCAGTCTTGGAATAGGTGAGGAAGGCCCTCAATAGAGGCCTCTCCTCTTCCTCTCGTGCTCCGGCCTGACCTTCACTATACCTAGGTGCACCGCACAGCTTATGCAGTAACACTTAGTTACCTTGTACCTAGGTATTATGGCACCCTTCTTCTCCAGCTCCTTAGCTAGCTGCGGGTCAACTGGAGAGTAGTACCTAGTTACACACACCGCCTTGTCGGCCGGCACTATCCTGCCACAATTGTCACATTGTATTACACCAGTCCTACCCTTAGAACCTTTGTGCCTACCTCTATTCTCCCTCTTCTTGGGCACTCTTACACCCTAACCTTGAGAGCCATCTTGACCTCTTTAAGGGCTTCGCATCTGGCCAGAGGGACTCGAGTTTTGAGGATCTTACACGTCTCGGACCTCCACGGCTCCAAGGCAAGTATGGAAAAGGTCAAGGAACTTTACTTCGAGAAGAAGGCAGACTTGTTAGTCGTCTCCGGCGACTTGACTGGCAAATGTGTCTCAAATGGGAACACGAGCAAGTGTATATGGGGGAGAAAGAAGGACCCCAAGGAACTAGGTATAAAAGGCTTCGAGGACAGGGGAGGCTACTTGGTGGATGCGGAAGATAGGGAAATAGAGAGGAATGCCCCGGGCTTGTTAGCTCAAGCATCCGCGGAAAGGGTTAGGGAATGGCTTGAAAACCTAGAGGCTTCTTCTGTAAACTTCTTCGTCATACCGGGCAACGTAGACCACCCACTTATGGACACTGTAATAAACAAGTTTGTGTCAAAGTCGTTTACTTTCAAAGGGTTAGTCTTCGGCAAGTGCTCAATAGTGCCC
>WAOJ01000139.1 GCA_015521275.1 Desulfurococcales archaeon
AGCGTCAGATGTGTATAAGAGACAGCAAAGTAATGGAGAACATATTCTATATAAGGGCTGTGAACAGCGACCACCAGATGGCAATTGCTGACGAGTTAATGGACTTGATACCCAAGGAGAACATAAAGCTCATTGTAGTTGACTCCGTGACCAGCCACTTCAGGGCTGAGTACCCGGGAAGGGAGAACTTGGCCGTGAGGCAGCAAAAGTTAAACAAGCACTTGCACCAGCTGGGCAAGCTAGCTGAGGTGTTCAACACCGCTGTGGTAATAACCAACCAAGTCATGGCCAAGCCCGACGTCTTCTACGGAGACCCCACCCAAGCGGTTGGAGGTCACGTGCTCTACCACGCCCCGGGCATAAGGGTCCAGCTGAAGAAGGCCAGAGGCAACAAGAGGATAGCCAGAATGGTAGACGCCCCACACTTGCCGGAAGGAGAGACCGTGTTTGCGATAACTGAATGTGGCATAAGGGACCCGGAGGACTGAAGGGCTTGGACGTGAAAGAAGCTTTGAAGAGGCTTGGCGGGAGGGCCACTTCCAAGGAACTTTTAGAGCTCTTGGCTCCTGAGCACGGCCCCTTGACGGCTAGGAAAATGATAGCTGAAGCACTCAAGAAAGGTGAGATAAAGAAGGTTCCCGATTATGAAAGGAAGGTTGAGGTGTTCGTGCTGGAGGGATGATCGAGAACCTCCGGCTGTGAGCGGTGAGCGCGTCTACCAGCGGAGACCGTATATATGACATTTTTACATATCTTAACGGTTGGGACGTGGTTCCATGAGACGGGTCCTTCTGGTTTACCTCATCCTTCAAACTCTTTTAATACTTTACTGGACCGACTGGTTGATATTACCTTTGAGTTCCATAGCCTTGTTCCTCAAGGCCAACCCCGCTTCGTTATTCACCCTAGTACCTTTCATCACGTTTGGATTGGCTTATTACCTCGAAGGTTGGAAGAGGTTAGCCCTGGCGGGCTTGGGAATAATAGTACTAATCTCGTTACCTTTTCTGTACTTCTACTCCCTCTCTGTGGGAAGCACTCCTATAAAGGTTGTGAAGCTAAAGGAGTTGCCGGACTTGTACGGTATATACCGCTTGATCCCCCTGCAAACTGCTTATGCATACGCTTTGGACAAGATACAGATACCGACGCACACCATCTATTACTCGGAAAGTTATGTCTACTACAACGGGACGAGGCCCATCTATAATTGGCTCATTGAGCCGGAGGGACTGAACGCTTTAGTTTATGGCCCGCTGGGCGCGGTCTTCGTTTACGGCGACGAGTACCCTCCGGTAGTAAAAGTGGTAAAGGAAAACTTGGCTTGGGGCCTCCATAACATAAAGTTAAAGCCTCTCTTTGCGGATACCTTGACCTTTGAACTCATAATGAGAGGGGCGTTTGGTAAAGAGTTGGTCTATGAGGACAGCGTCCAAATAACGGATTCTAAAAAGGTAATAACGATAATTCCGCTTGTAGACTACGAGATACTCTTCCCTGGGTCTATACCCTACGTTAAGGGCTTTTACGTAGTTTATCCAAACGGAACAATAGACTTCGTAAAGCCAGAAGAGCTAAGGTTCAACATACCCCTTCTGCCAGAGAAGGTCGCGAGGGACTGGCTAGAAAGGCTTAAGTATAGGGACTGGATACAAGCAGTCTTCCTTCACAACACCTTCCAAATAAGGGACGTGGGTACCAACCCACAGCCGTACTTGCTCTTAGATAAGAAGGGTAATGAGTGGTGGGTCTTCGTTGCTGAGCCTCCCGGCAACACGTATGCAGCTTATAAGATATTCTTACTAAACGCCTCCTCCACGAAGCCGATAGTTTACGAATATGACCTCAAAAAGCCACAAATAGGGATATCCAAGGTAATGAGCTACGTAGTGAAGGCCCATCCGAACTGGGCTTGGAATGAGCTAAGCGTTCAAGAGCCCATGCCAGTTATAATAAATGGTACTATATGGTGGAAGGTAGTCATAACCACCCGCGACGGAAGAGGGCTTATAAGTATTGACTTCCTAAATGCCAAGAACGGAATCGTAAAGAGTTACATAGTCAAAGGCAGGGTAAACTCCCAGGAGTTGCTAGAATTCTTGTTGAATAAGGAAATAAAGTTCACAAAGAACGTAACTGTAGCAAAACTCATAAAAATAATAGAGAAGATGAAGAAAGAGTTAAACGAGTTGGAACGCTTGATAAGGGAGATACGCTAGGCACCCTTGCATTCAGCAACTACTTCGCCTATACCCTTAACCTTAATGCCTAATTTTTCCAACTCCTTAACTGCCCTCTTTCCCCTCTCTATCACTTCGTCGCTCAAGGTGCACGGGAAACAAGCCTTTTCTCCCTTTATTTCCAATACGTAGGCCTTCCCATCAAATCCCATGGATTTCATGAACGCCAATATCTCCGCCGGTGAGTTGGAGTGAGGGTCGTAGCCCTCCTTAGGCTCTAACTCCCTTAACTCATAATCTTTATCGAGCGTGAAGCTAGCGTCCACAAAGATTACGACATCACAGTCCAGAACGTCGAAGGCTGTCTGAAGGCCCTTTATTCCGGCTATCACTTTTTCTGCCCCCTCCAGCTCTAAAGCCCTAACTAGAGCCGGACCTATTCCGTCGTCCCCGAAGCACTCGTTGCCCAATCCCACCACACAGACCTTCATTTCCCTTCGAACCCCGAGGTACCCTATCTTTTTCCATCCAGTCTATTTGCCTTAAATCGGTGGACGCTGTGAGGATCTTAATAGCTTCAGACGCTCACGTCCCGGACAGAGTAAGTTCGATTCCGGAAATAGTTAAGAGGAAAGTGGAGGAACTGGCCCCCTTTGACTTGGTTGTTTATGCCGGGGACTTGACCGGACAAGAGGTACTGGACTGGCTGAAGACCTTGGGAGAAGACGTGATAGCGGTCAAGGGCAACATGGACTACTTACCATTGCCAGAGAAAAAGGTGTTTGAGGTTGACAACGTTAGGTTCTTGGTTGTTCACGGCCACCAAGTGAGGCCAAGAGGGAACTTGGACGCGTTGAGCGAAATGGCCGAAAGCGTAGGAGCAAAGATAATCGTCCACGGCCACTTGCACAAGCCAGTAATAGTCGAACACAAGGGCGTGTTCCACATCAATCCCGGAACTCTGACGGGCTCTTGGGGAGGTTACGCTATAGACACTAGACCCTCCTTCGTGGTCCTAGATACTGATCAATGGAAGGGGAAACTCTACACCTTTGACGGCGAGATAAAGGTCGCCGAGTTCGAGGTCCCCCTCATATCATAATAAGCCCTTTCCCCTCCACACCCCTCGGGTCCTAGGCTATTGTGCGGGATCGCCGCTGCTCCCACGGCAGAGGAAGTATTTGTCTTATTGGAGAGCCTCCAACACAGAGGCCAAGAGAGCGCCGGAATAGTTTGGGTTGAGAACGGGGAACTCAAGTTCGAGGGCGGAATGGGACTGGTCAAGGATGCCATAAAGAAGTTCGTATCCAAAGGACCGGCCATAGGTCACGTAAGGTATTCTACTTCGGGAGGCTATAGCAGGATTCAACCAGTTTATAATAAGAGAATTGCCTTGGCCTTCAACGGCAATATAATAAACTTCAAGTCCTTAGAGCCCTCTTCGACATGGGACGCTGAGGCCCTCATAACCTCAATAACAAACGAGATTACCAAGGGTTACGATTTGTTTGAAGCTTCTAAGAAAGTCCTCTCAAAGGCCAAGGGGAGCTACAGCATTGTAATTTTAGATAGAGAAGGAAAGCTGGTCGTCGCCAGAGACCCGTGGGGCTTTAGGCCTCTGGCCTCGGACATTCCTTATATTGCTAGCGAAACGGCCGCTTTGGAAGATATAGGTAGGAGATGGACCGAGGTTCCAGAAAATAAAATAATGTTGATCGAAGAAGGTAGCATAACCAAGGAAGATACTTTGACAGAACCCAAGACTCCTGCCTACTGCTCCTTCGAGTACGTCTACTTCGAGAGGCCCGAGAGCTACTTCAACGGGGTGAACGTACACGTGAGTAGGGTTAGGATGGGAGAGATATTGGCGAAGGAGAAACCTGCCGAGGGAGACGTCGTAATACCGGTCCCGGACTCGGGGAGGTCAGCTGCTATAGGCTTCTCGAGAGCCTCCGGCATACCGCTGGACGAGGGCTTGGTCAAGAATAGGTACATGGGGAGAAGCTTCATCATGCCTCCGGGCGTTAGGGAAAAGATAGCGATGAGGAAGGATGGCGTCGTGAGGGATGTAGTGGAGGGAAGGAGGGTAATTGTGGTGGACGACAGCATAATAAGAGGAACAACTATGAAGAGGATAGTGAAACTCCTCAAGGACAAGGGCGCCAAGGAGGTTCATATAAGAATAGCCTCTCCCCCCGTTAGGGCCCCATGCTACATGGGCATAGACTTCCCTTCTAAGGAAGAACTGATTGCCTTTGGGAGGAACGAGGAGCAATTGGCAAAGCTCTGGGGTGCTGAGAGCGTTGGGTACTTGAGTATAAAGGGCTTGAGGGAGGCTATAGGGCTGAAGCACTTATGCGTCGCGTGCTTTAGTGACATCTATCCGTTCCCGATAAGCGAGGAGGAGGTGAAGCAAATGCTCAGCACCCATAGGGCTTAGACAGGTACAAATTTCTCGACGAAGTCCCTTAAGTTCGCTTTGACCCAGATCACTCTCACGTTAACTCCCATAAACCCCTTGTTCAAGCTCAATTGGTAGCTCAATTCCTTTACGTCACCTTTCTTCATACTCCCTAAGGATTCCCTTGCTAGGGGCCTTCCCGGAGTATATACGAGGATTATTACTTGTTCTGCGTCCTCGCCGTCGTTCCTTATCTTAACCCTCAACGTGTTGTCAACCACCTCAGCCTTCTCTATAACTATCTTGGGTAACTTGTATTCCACGGACCCGACGACCAAGCTCAAAGGTACCACTTCTTTCATCGGGTCTACGAAATAGGACTTGGCTTTCGGACACTGTAAGCTTATCTCGTAAACGTCGAAGAGTTCTTGTTCTTCTTCGCAGTCTCCAACCTTAATTTTGACCTTGGTCTTCTCTGGAGCGTATATTACTGAGTATAAGTATCCGTCCTTATCTCCCCTCAAGGGGCCCCAGAAGCTCCCCTTGGGCTCTGCCGTAACGAAGTACTGGTAATGGCCGTTCCCCACGCTCGGGTACTCGTAGAACACGAACAAGCTGGCTTGCATAAGCTCTATGGGCTCCGTGCTGTCATTGCTAACCCTTAATACTGGCTCTTCCATGACTATGTGCTTTATAGGCGTTATATCGAAAACGAACTTAGAAATGTCACCATTTCTAATTAATGGCTTGAATTCCTTCGTCACCGAGAAGTCCCCCATGTATACCCTCCACTTCTGGGACTCGCCCCTCACACTCAAATCCAAGAACATCTTCTTTGGTTTGGCCCCCTCTGGCAAGTAAAAGTTCATGGGTACTTCTACCTTTTCCCTCGCCCCGGCGACCAACTCTTCCAACTTGATGGACGTCACTATCTCCAAGTTTCCGGCGACGTCGTCTTCAAAGACCTTTATCATCTCTGGTGCCATCCTTTTTACCTCAAGTAGCGAGGGCCTCTGGGAGCTTTTGAGCCGTATGGGGAATTACTCCCGGACCGAGCGGTGAGGAAAGCTTACCCGACCGACGGCTCGTCTTTATACTCCTAACGCCTCCTAGACTCCGGTCCCAAGCCTTGGAAAGGGAGGAACTCCTCAAGGAACCCATTGAGGACGTCACGATTAGTCCGGAGGACACAGTGAAAGACCTCATCGAGAAGTATTGTAAGATACACGGTTTCGTGGCCGGTCACTTGTGTAAAGCGGTAGATATTCTCAATGAGGGCTTGAAGGTAGCGGACTTGAGGTTCTTGTCCTTCACCGCTAACTTGGTGGCCACGGGCCTCAGGGGTATCTTCGCACAAATGATAAAGAGTAAGAAGTTTGATGTAGTGATCACTACATGTGGCACCTTAGACCACGATATAGCCAGATCCTTGGGCAAGAAGTATTATAAGGGCTTCTTTGAGGCGGACGACGCTATGTTAGCAAAGTTGAAGATACATAGGTTGGGAAACGTCTTCATACCCTTTGAGAACTACGGCCCTCCTATAGAGAAGTTCGTGAAGGAGACCCTAAGGGAGCTGAACAAGGATAGAATAGCGCCTCACGAACTCATATGGGAACTGGGCAAGAGGCTAGAAGACGAAAACTCGATCCTTAAGCAAGCTTACGAGGCCAAGGTTCCGGTAATAGTTCCCGGCATAACTGACGGGGCAGTGGGAACGGCCATTCTCTCTTATGCGGAGGAGAGGAGGTTGGAAGGAAAGGACTTCTGCTTGGATATTCTAGCTGACGAAAAGCTCTTGGCTGATATGGTCTTTAAGAGCAAGACCTCAGCGGCCCTAATCATAGGAGGGGGCATAAGCAAGCACCACGTCATATGGTGGAACCAGTTCAAGGACGGTTTGGACTACGCCGTTTATCTAACCACGGCCCAAGAGTACGACGGGAGCTTAAGCGGAGCACAGCCGAGGGAGGCGATAAGCTGGGGCAAGCTGAAGCCCGAGGGTAAGAGCGTCACCGTTTATGGCGACGCGACGGTAATACTTCCCATACTCTGGGCCGGTGTGATGGCCCGGGGATGACGACCCAACGCCTAGCCGACGGGTGAGGAGCTTCCCTGCGGGCGGGGACCCGGGATGTACGTACTCAAGGCGATTTTCTTGGGCACCTCAGCGGCTACTCCAAAGCCCAAAGGGGCCTTGCCGGCCATTTACTTGGAACACGACGGCTTAGGAATACTTATGGATGTGGGCGAAGGAACCCAATTCCAGTTAATGAAAGCTAAGATAGGGTTTTCCAAGATAAAGGTAGTAGTGGTCAGTCACATGCACGGAGACCACGTACTGGGCTTGCCCGGTCTCATACAGACCATGGCTATGGCTTCGAGAAAGGAAAAGTTGATAATAATAGGTCCAAGAGACCTGAAGGACTTCTTGGTAGAAGCGTTCAAGCTCACCAAGTTCTGGCCTCCCTTTGACATATTCTTTTACCCCTCCCCAACGTCCGTTAGAATTAAGAATGTTGAAATAAGTACGTTTCCAGTGAAACACACGATTGAAGCTTATGGGACTAAGGTGGTGGTTCGTTTCAAGAAAAAGGTGCTGGTCGAGGAGCTTGAAAGGGAAGGGCTCCCGAAGACCCTCTGGGGAAGGCTTCAGAGAGGAGAAAGGGTGGTATGGAACGGGAGGCCCTTTGAGCCCGAAAGATATACTTGGGAGCCAGAACCTTTGAAGGTCGTTTACTCTGGAGACACAGCTCCTTGTGAGAGGCTAATAGGAGAAGCCAAAGGTGCTGACTTGCTGATCCATGAGGCCACCTTTACCAGCGACATGGAAGAGGAGGCCCACGAGAGAGGTCACTCCACCGCAAGGGACTCGGCTACGGTAGCTTCTAAGGCTAACGTAAAGGCGCTGGTAATGACCCACTTTTCCAACCGTTACGAAAGCTTAGATAAGCATTTGGAAGAGGCTAGGAGGGTTTTCCCAAACTCCTTCGTCGCGGAAGACTTGACTAAGTTCTTGGTGTTGAGAAGGGCTCTAAGGCCTTCATGAGAGCCTTGAGCTTGTGTTCCGTCTCTTCCCATTCCATTTCGGGCTTTGAGTAGTAAACTATTCCAGCCCCTGCCCTAGCCCTTAGCTTGCCGTTCTTGGCGAAGAAAGACCTTATGGTTATCGCGAATTCAGCGTTTCCATCGTAAGAAACGAAGCCCACAGCCCCGGCGTAGGGACCTCTCTTCAAGTTCTCCAAGTTGCCTATGATCTCCATAGCGGCGGGCTTGGGGGCCCCAGAGACTGTGCCGGCGGGGAAGGTTGCCTTGAGGACGTCTACCGCGTTGAAGGTAGAATCAAGCTCTCCCACTACTTTACTCACCAAGTGTTGGACGTGGCTGAACTTTTCCACAAACATGAACTCCTCTACCTTTACTGTGCCCGGAATGGATACCTTTCCCAAGTCGTTCCTAGCTAAGTCCACGAGCATTAGGTGTTCAGCCCTCTCCTTCTCATCGCTTAAGAGTTCCTCCTCGAGCTTCAAGTCTTCCCAGGGGTCTCTCCCCCTAGGCCTAGTCCCCGCTATGGGGAAGGTGACCACCTTACCGTTTTCAACTTTATACAGCAGTTCCGGGCTAGCTCCTACAAGTTCGCCTTCAAACCTTAGGTGGAACATATACGGCGAGGGGTTTATCCTCTTAAGTTCCTTGTAAAGCTCGTGCAAGTCTCCTTCGTACTCAAACGTGTAAGACTTGGACAAGACCACTTGTATGGCCTCACCTTCTTCTTCCAACCTTATTACCTCTTCCACCCACTTCAAGAACTCCTCCTTCTTGACGTCTAGTTTACCATCCCAGACCTTTAGCTCTCCTCCACTTCTACCTTCCTCCACCTTTCCGCAAACCCACGCGTTGCCTAGCACTCTGTCGTACACGACGAAATTTCTAGGCACTATGAACTCTGCTAGGGGCCAGTTCATGTCGTCTACTCCTTTGTGCTTCACGTCCTCCCAGAACTCCACCGCTTCGTAGCTCACATAGCCCACGGGACCCCCTTTGTAGAGCCCCTTTACCTTGAAGGGCTCCCCCTTGGAGAGCTCCCTCAGCACTTCAGCTACGTCCTCGTTCTTGACGGTCGCCTTTACCTCTGGTTCCCAGCCAACTATGCTATACCTAGCCTTCGTTTCTCCTCCTTCTACGCTCTCCAACAAGAAGCCCTCTTCAACGCTGGAGAACAGCTCGTCGGGTCCGGGCAGGGCACTCAAGGGAACCCTTTCACACTTCATAGTCCCAGCGCCTCCGCTAGGGCCCTAAGCTTAGAGGGGTCCTTCTTGCCCGGCTCCTTCTCAACTCCGCTGCTCACGTCCACCAACTCAGGCTTGGTCAGCTCTACTACTTCCTTCACGTTTTCCGGCGTTATTTTTCCGGCAACGCCTAAGGGCTTCAAGTGCCTCAAACCCCAAGCTATTAGCTTTCCATCCAAATCCTTCACATCAACTAAGGCGTACTCGATCTTCACTTTGGGCCACAAGCTCAGCTCATTTACGGCGATCGCCACACTTATCGAATACGACTCCAGAGCTTCCTTAGCCTTGAAGTATGAACCGGGATTCGCCCAGTGAAGTTGGACCACCCTAACACCGGAATTCAATACCTTCTCCAAGTCTAACTCCTTTCTCGCGTCAACCACACCCACGGGCTTCACGTGGTTTGGTAAGACCGAGACTATTTCCCTAGCCCTCTCCGGGCTTACCAGCCTGGGGGACTCGGCATCTATTATCATCCCCACGTAGCTCGCGCCTACCTCAACTGCTAGGGCCGCGTCGTCAGCGTTCGTGACTCCACAGACCTTTAGCAATTCAGAGCCCGCACATTCGAGATTTAGCACCCCCTATAACGCTCCAAGAGGAGGAAGCACTTTGAGGATTCCTCTTTTCATAGACCCGTCCAAGTGGACGGTCGTGGTGTTCGGCGGGGGCATGGTTGGAACCAGGAGGGCCTTGAAGTTTAGGGAAGCTGGCGCGAAGGTGAGGGTTGTCGCGAATGACTTTACAGAAGAACTCAAGAACGCTGAGGGAGTGGAGCTAGTTAAGAAGGATATAAAGAGTAGGGATGAGATAAGGGAACTCATAAAGGATGCGGACCTAGTGGTCATAGCCACTTCATCTAAAACCTTGAATGACAT
>WAOJ01000140.1 GCA_015521275.1 Desulfurococcales archaeon
ATGATAAGGAATTTGGACGTCCTTAGGAGGTTCCGCTACGGCCTAATATTCGTGGACGACGTAGATTCGGTCTTGAAGAGTCCCAAGAACGTGGACAGGATATTAATGCTCTTGGGCTTAGACGAAGAAGACATAAAGACGTTGGAAGAATTGGATAGAGAGCTGGAGTCCTTAAATAGGAGGCTGATATTCGTCCAGCCCGTAAGCCCGGAGAGGGTCGAGAAGAGGAAGGAAATATTGAGAAGGATAAAGGAGTTGGAGGCTAAGGTGGAAGGGTTGAGGAAGAAGGTAACTGGCTCAGTGGTAGTATCCTCAGCTACCGGCAAGGCGAGGGGGAAGAGGGTTAGGCTGTTCACAAGGCTTCTCTCCTTCACACCCGGAGGCTAGGGGAAGGGCTTAGGAACGTGGTAGATTCGTATACTAAGGAGAAGGGTTACGTTGAAATAGTAAAAACCTTGGGAAAGGGAGGATTAGTGTTCGTACCCGTCGACTGGGGCAGAGAGGGAGCTGAGAGGGTAGCTGAGGAGCTCAGGTCCGTCGGGATAAGGGCTGAGGCGGTTACCTCTGAGAGGGCAAAGGCGATAGAGCTGTTCGCCCAAGGGGAGCTGGACGTCCTAGTGGGAGTCGCGACCCATTACGGGGTCTTGGTGAGAGGAATAGACCTACCTCACGTAATAAGGTACGCCGTATTTACAGCTGTACCGAGGTTCAAGTTCAAGCTTAGGCTAGAAGAGCCCAACCCCTTCGCAATATATAGGTTGTTGAACGTAGCGGCTAACGTCGTCCAAGACAAGGACGTTGAGGCGTTGCTCAAGAGGCTTAGGAGGTGGATGAGGGAGCTGAGCCCCATTACGCTTAGGAGCATAGAGGAGAAGTTGAAGGAAGGCAAAGCCGAGAGCCCGGCAGAGAAGGACTTTATGGAAGCGTACAAGAAAGTTAAGGAGCTGGTCGAAAACGAGGAGTTCTTGGAAAAGGTAAAGGAAGCGGGGGAGTATGAGGTTAGGAGAGAGGGGGAAGAGCTTTACATATACATACCGGACCCGGCCACCTACCTCCAAGCCTCCGGTAGAACCTCTAGGCTTTACGCTGGGGGGATAACCAAGGGCTTGTCCGTAGTAGTAGTTGACTCGGAGCCCCTCTTCAGAGGCCTTAGGAGGAGGCTCAAGTGGGCCATAGACCAGTGGTACGAGTTCGAAAGTTTGGGCTTGGAGAAGCTACTGAAGGAAATAGACGAGGACAGGGAAAAGGTGAGGAAAGTATTGGAAGGAAAGCTGAGCATAGACGAAATAAAGAACCTGATGAAAACCATACTGTTAATCGTCGAGTCGCCGAATAAAGCCAGAACAATATCAAGCTTCTTCGGGAGGCCCTCGGTCAGAACCATAGGGAACTTGAGGGTCTATGAGATATCCTTGGGAGATAAGTATTTGTACGTGGCTGCCAGCGGCGGCCACGTTTACGACTTGGTGGGAGACAGCGACTTGCCTTGCTACTACAAGGACGGCAACTGCTTGTTCAACGGCTTAGAGGTTGGGGAGAGGGTAATTCACGTAACCACTTCAATAAAGAGGTGCTTGGCTTGCGGCCACCAGTTCTCGGAGGACATGAACTCTTGTCCCCGGTGCGGGTCCCCCTTCCTAAAGGATTCTAAGGATATAATTGAGGGATTGAGGAAGATAGCGGAAGAGGTCGACCTAGTCCTAATAGGCACGGACCCGGATACTGAAGGAGAGAAAATAGGGTGGGACGTTAGGAACCTAATAATGCCGTTCTCCAAGAAGGTAATGAGAGCCGAGTTCCACGAGGTAACTAAGAGGGCTATATTGGAAGCAATAAACAACCCCAAGGAGTTCAACCTAAACATGGTTAAGTCCCAAATGCTCAGGAGAGCGGAAGATAGGTTAATAGGCTATACCCTAAGCCCCAAGCTCTGGTTCGAGTTCTGGCCTTGGTTCTGCACCTCCTGCTGGCCGAAGAGGGTCTCGAAGGAAATTGAAATGAAGATATTGGAAAGCTTGATGGAGTCTTGTGATCCGAGAGAGGTTATGAGGGAGTTCCAAAGCGCTTGTTCTCCTACTAGGAACTTGTCCGCCGGAAGGGTCCAGACTCCGGTCTTGGGGTGGATAATAGAGAGGTACGAAGCCTATAACGCCTCTAAGGTTAGGAGGTGGACCTTAGTTCTGGAAGGACCTAAGGAGTGGACCTTGGAGGTTTGGGAGGACGAACTAGGAATAACTGCCAGGAGGCCCAAGGAGCTTTTAGGAGCTGAGGTAAGGGTTGAGATAATTGAAGAAAGGGTTGAGGAAAGGAACCCGTTGCCTCCCTTTACCACAGACACCCTCTTGGAGGAAGCAGACAAGAGGCTCAAGCTTGACGCATCAACCACGATGAAGCTGGCCCAAGACCTCTTCGAGATGGGCTTCATAACGTACCACAGAACCGACAGCACCAGAGTTTCTGATGTGGGCATTCAAGTGGCTAAGGAATGGATAAGCGAGAGGTTTGGAGAACAAGAGTTCGTGCCCAGGAGGTGGGGAGAGGGAGGGGCTCATGAGGCAATAAGGCCGACCAAGCCCTTGGACGTGAACGAATTGATCGAAATGATAGAGGAAGGGGAAATAGTTACCGCTAAGGAGCTGACCAGGAGGCACTTGGCCCTTTACGACTTAATATTTAGGAGGTTCATGGCCTCTCAGATGAGGCCCGCTAAGGTAAAGGTCGTCAAGTACCGGATATCTCTGAACGGCTCTTACTTGGAAAGGGAGGCCGTTGCGGAGGTGTTGGAAGAGGGCTTCCTAAAGGTTTACGAAGCCATAAGGCCCGAAGAAGTCCCGGAGCCCGGAAGCTACTCCGTGAAGGAGGCCAAGGCTCTCAAGAGGCCTAAGCTCACCTTGCCCAGCCAAGCGGAGGTAATAGCAATGATGAAGGAGAGAGGCTTGGGGAGGCCGAGCACTTATGCAAAGATAGTCTCGACGTTGTTGGAGAGGAGGTACGTGATGGAGGTTGGGAGGTCTAGGAAGTTAGTGCCCACTAGGAGGGGCATAGGAGTGTATAGGTACTTTACCGTGGTCAGGAAGGACTTTAGGCCCTTGGTGAGCGAGGAGAGGACGAGGCAGCTGGAGAGGTATATGGACGAGGTAGCGGAGGGGAAGAGGGACTACTGGCAAGTAATAGAAGAGATACTCAAGGAGACTCGGTGGATACCCGTGAAGGGCTCGCCTTTAATGCCTTGAACCTTTTGTACGCTTCCTCCATCGCTATCAAATAGTCCTTGATGTCCTTTGGCTCCATCCCCAATGCCTCGGCTATAGCCTTCAAGCTCAAGGAGTCCAGCTTAAATTCCCTCTTCAATGCCCTGTACAAGTTAACTACCTTGCCCTTCGTTGCTGACCTCAAGAACTCGCTGAAAACCAGAGGATGCTTTCTCAAGAACCTCTCCAAGGAGTTTTCCGGCTCAAAGAACACTACGGTATCCTTGAATAGGTCTATGAGCTTCAACATGTCGGGTGGCTTGCTTATGGTTATGGTGCTTATTTCCCCGTTCCTCAAGACGTGGACCTCGTTCCCGTCTATTAGCACGTAAGAGGCCCTCTCCTCCACGGGCTCCGCCTCGCTCAGCTTCCTCAAAGCCTCAATCCCTTCTCCAGCGAGCTCTCTGGCTAAAGCCTCTGCCTCCCTCTTCAAGCTCTCCCAGTTCCCCTTCTTCAAGTACTCGTTTATTGCAGAATAGTTTATCATTAAGGCTATTAGCTCGGTGAGCTTGTCGTGCTTGTGCTTCCTCACCTTTTCCGCGACCTCCCTCCAGTCCAACGACTTTAGCAAGCCAGAGGCTTGGGCCTCCCATATGGCCAACTCTTTCTGGAAGGTCCCGGTTACCGCGAACATTATTTCAGTTATGTCCATAGCGTCCTGAACCCTTAACACAGCTAAGGTATAAGCCATTGCAGCCTCCAGCTTCCACTCGTCCCACTTGGGGTCCAAGGAGTAAGACTTACCGTAGGTGTAGTCCTCATACTTGCCGTAAACTTGGACGTCCAAAGGTATTTCTTCCCTCTCATATATCGGAATGAAGTTCTTGCCCACCTTCTTGACCTCTGCCTTCGCTGATTCCACTATCCACTTCACCTCCAACGGCTCCTCGACCAGCTTTCCGAAGCCTCCCTTAGGGGGCCTTACCAAGAGTTCGACCTTAGAGGTGAGCTTCCCGAACTTGTAATCCTTCTCCGGCCTAGTCCAAGTCTCGCCCCACTTGCTCTTTATTGAATAATACTGCTGAACAGCCTCGAAGGCCCACCTATAGCTCTTCACCGCCTCTTCCAAGGGCATTTCGATTATTCCCTCTTCGTTTATCTCCACCACTACTGCGTCAGCTGAGTAATCGAAGGAGCCCGGCTGGTAATACTCCACTAACGCCCTCCTTCCTATTTCTTCCAACCTCTTCTTTATCCCGCCCTTGACCAAGTACCTAGCGAAGCCGTAGGGGGGTCCGTACTCGTAGAAGCCCAAGTTCCTCCAAACCACCTTCCCCTTGGCGGTTACCTCGTCATCCTTGAGCAAGCCTAGCCTTTCTAGTAGCTCCCTCTCGTCCTCCCTCAGTATTTGGCCCACAAGCGCCTTCCACAAGCCCGTAAACATCCTGACCCAGTCATTGTTCACGTCCACGTATAGCTTCTCCAAGTCCATCTTGGCCCACTCCAGCAAGGTTGAGGTCCCATACTTGAGGAGCTTTCTGTCCCACTGCCTATAGGGCAATATTATGGTCTCCGTGAACTCTATGTCCCCCCTCCTCCCCTTCCTCCCTTCCCTCTGCTTGAACTCCCTCACCGTTTCGGGCAAGCCAACATGAACTACCCTAACCACGTGCCCTATGTCTATTCCTTGGGCCAAAGTTTTGGGAGATATTATTATTTTCATTTCACCCTTCCTAGCCTTCTCCTCTATCTCTTCCCTCCTCCTCTTATTTACCATGTAGTGGTGGCTGGCGACAGTGTCTTGCAAGTGAGGGGGAAGCCTTTGTCTAACCTCGGACAGCAGCTTCTCAGCTTGCTTAACGGAGGGGACGAAGACCAGCGTTAGGCCGTCTCCCTTACAAAGGGCGTATTGGGCAATTATCTCGGCATAATCCATTGAAGGAGATGGGACCTTTATTCCCTTGGATCTCAAGGCTTCAATTACAGCAAATACGTTTTCCTTGAAAACCTTGAAATCCAGCAACGCATCCTTAACTTCCGGGACCCTCTTAAGTATTTCCCCCTTCTTCTCCTTCACCTTCCTCCAGAGCTTCTCTAAGTCCTTAGCCAGCACTACGTATCCTCTATTCTCTACCTTGAAGGGCTTGCCGGTAACTATTGCGGTCTCCCTCCCAGTTATGTCCTCCAAGAGCTTTGCGACGGCTTCGGCGTTCCCCAAGGTTGCGGTCAGGAGGACCACTTGGGGAGGCTTTTCCTTAAACATCGAAATTATCTCTATCATACCCATTATTACCGAGGTGCCGTGGGAACCGTAGAAGTCTAGCTCGTCGAAGACCAAGAGGTCCACTTGCCTCAAGAAGTCCCTCAAGTAGCCCCTCCTCTCCGCTATCCTCTTCAAGTCTTGCATTAGGAAGGCTGGGTTTGTCGCTACTATTTTTACCTCGCTCAAGTCCCTAATTTCCTTAGCTGTCCTCGAGTCAACCTTTACCACGGCTTCGGGCATTCCAAGCTCTGAGAAGTACTCCTTGAGCCTCCGGAGCTGGTCAGCTGAGAGGGCTAGGGTTGGGTAAACGGCCAAGACCTTCAAGCCGCCCCTTATAGCGGCTAAGGCCCAAGCCTCCGTCTTCCCGGAGCCCGTTCCGGCCACCAATATTACGTTCTTCCCCTCCTCTATTGCCTCAATGCTTTCCACTTGATGCTTGTAGAGCCTCAAGCCCCTCAGCTTCCTTATTGGAACTATTTCGTCTGCCCTCACGTTGCTTATCTCGGGCTCGCTGGGCTCTTCCCTATAGCTCTCGAAGGAGTAGCCTAGCCTGCTCAGTATTTCCTCGCTGTCACAAGGCCTCAGCATCACTGCCTCCTAACGGGTAAGCAACCCATGAATAAAAGGTAAGGGCTGGGAGAAGAGGGGGTTTGAGTGTATTTAGACGCCCACGTCCACCTCCACGAAGATCCCTCAATGAAGAATGAAATACCAATAATAATAGCAGTCTCGGACGACTTGGAGAGTTCCAAGAAAACGTTGGAGATAGCTGATAACCCTTGTGTTGGAATACACCCTTGGCAAGTGGAAGAGGCTAGCGAAGAAGACCTAAAGGAGTTGGAAAGGCTCTTGGAGGAAGCATCTTGCATAGGAGAAGTGGGCTTGGACCACAGGTACGTCAAAGATAAGGAAAAGCAACTGAAGTTCTTCGAGAAATTCTTAACTTGGTCTAAGGAATATGACTTGCCTTTGAACATACATGCCTTGGACGCTTGGAGGGAAGTCTTCGAGCTCTTGCTGAAATATGACGTTAAGAGGGCATACTTCCACTGGTACAATGGACCCTTGGACTTGATAGAAGAAATAGTAGGTCAAGGGTATTTCATAGGCATAAACGCAGCTTTGAGGATACAGAAGAAACACGCAAAGGTCTTGGAGAGGACCCCCTTAAAGGCCATACTAACCGAGAGCGACGGCCCTTACAGATACAGGGGATTAAACTTAAGGCCAAAGGAGATACCTTGGTTGGTCAGGAAAATTGCGGAGGTGAAGGGAACTTCTGAAGAGAACGTGGTTGAAGAGGTATACAAGAACTCGGTCCGGTGGTTGGGGAAGCTGCCGAAGCGAAACCTCAATGGTGCGTTTTCCTAATTAAGGGAGTTCGATTCGGAAGAGTAGGCATTAAGGATGGAGACGCTTAAAGCAGTAATTGAGCTAGCACTGATCTATTTGGGCTCTGTAGGGGCGGCCTCTTCGTATTACATATTCTGCAAGCTGAAGGAGATCTACGACATAACGGACGACGTCGGAGTCGAGCTGACGGCTTGGGGCTTCATGCTCATGGCATTCGGACTGTTAATAGAGACGTTAGTCCATGTAGCCCACTTGTATAAGGCGGTTTATGGTTCTACGTTGAACTTGCCCTTGTTCATAAATATTCATGGGAACGCGTTCTGTCCCTTGCCTCCGGCCCTCTTCTTGATGGCCTACACGCTCTACTTCAGTGGCGTTTACGTCTCCAACAAGCTCGGTCGTTTAGCGCTGTCTCTCGCCCCAGCTACGTTATTGGCTGGCATATTAGGCGAGATAAATTCCCTAATGATCTTAATGTTATTATTAGCGTTCATTTACTCGTTCGAAAACAAGAATAAAAAGTTTCTGACCTTCTTCAGCATCCTAATACTCTCCCACTTGGCCGCCATGGTTGGAATTCTGAATGCGCGAAACATGTTTGAGTTCTTGAAGCTAGCCTTTGCCTTGAGATCCCTAGCGCCGACGGTGCTGCTCTATATGGTTATGAGGAGAAAGGGGTGAGAGAACATGAGGAAGAGATACCGATCGATAGCGGGAATAATATATGATATACTGAACTGCATAGAGAAGGGCTCTGACACGGTTACTTCCGTGAGCACTTGCGCCAACCTGCCTTATGACAGGGCTAAAAGCCTAATAGAGAAGCTCATAGAGAAGGGATTCATTGAGAAGAGCCAGAGCAACAAGCTTTACTTGACTGACAAGGGGAAGGCCGTGGAGAAGAAGCTGGGAGAGCTGAGGGACCTAATGGAGGCCCTAGGCTTCAAGCTATGAGGCAAGGGAAGAGGAGCAGTGCCCCGTGCCTCTTGGCCTTGGCCTTAGCCGCTTCATCCGGATAGTGGTTGAAGAGTTCCTCAACTCCTTCACAGCCTAGCTTTAGCATTAAGAAGAAGGCCCCTACGACCAAGTCCGCGAAGGCATATTTGCTATTCCTTATCGCTTGTTCCCCATCTATGTAATAGAGTTCCCCGTCCTTGAGCAAGAAGTTGTCGTACTTGGCGTCTCCCAAGGCCCAGCCCCTCTTGTGGGCCCTCCACAGCGCCTCAGCTATTTCCTTCGGCTTGGGACCCAATATCTCCCCTTCCAAGTATTCCCTTATCAAGAAATTCTTCCCTATTGCTATTAGCCTTGGCGTGGGTAGGTCTGAGAGCAAGAAGCTCGCTTCCCTAAAGAGCCTCTCGGAAGGGTTTATCGAGTAGGGGAAGGAAGGGAGCAAGAGCTTGGCGGGGAGCCACTTCAAGCCCTTTATCCAAGAATATTTCTTGATGACCACGTCGCCCTTAACTTCGCTCTGGTAGAGTAAGCTCAAGAGTACGTCCAACATTTTCAAAAAACGTTTATCTTGGGTATTAGCGGGTAGAAGTAGAGGAGCAGTATCATGAAGGCGTATATTATCATTAGCAGCTCTAGCTCCGGCCAAGGCTGTGGGGTTTCCTCGGGCTTCTTGGCCAAGTAGCCTATAGCCTTTATGTAACCGTAACCCGTCGCTGCTGTGAACACGACAGCGGCTATAGCGGTCGCTAGCAAGAACCACTGGGGTATTGCGCTGCTCTTGAAGAGAGATACCAAAGCTAAGAGCTTCGCGTTGAAGCCGGCAGTGGGCGGCAAGCCTAAGAGGGATATCAGAGCTATTGCGACAGCTAAGGCAGTCAAGGGCCTCTTGTAGAGCAAGGATAGCTCCTCCAGCGTAGCCTCTCCCTCGCCCTTGAGCAAGAGGGGCGCACTGAAGGCCACCGTGTTGGAAAGCGAATACACCAAGGCATAATAGGCTATCACTCCGGCGCTGAAGGCTCCCGGAGTAGCCAACACCAAGCTCAAGAAGCCCGCATGGGCTATGCTTGAGAACGCTAAGAGCCTCTTTACTCCCTTGCTCCTCGCCATTCCGGCCGCTCCGGCAGCTATCGAGCAGACTACAAGCACTAGGGCCGGAATTATCACTTGCCAGTAGCCCGCTTGGTAGGCGAACTTGAGGGGGCCCGCTAGGAGTATTCCCAAGGCCAGCATGGCTGCTGCCTTGACGGAAGTGCTTAGGTATATGGCCGCGCTGGTGCTGGCTAAGGAATAGACGTCAACGGCCCAAGCGTGCATCGGGAATATGGCTAGCTTAAGCATTATTGCCGCGAGCAAGAACGTCAAGCCCACTATTGCCGTAGGGGTCTGAGTGAACTGGACCAAGCTAACCGTGTTGGCGCCGGCGAAGTAGAAGGCCAAGCCCATGAATAGGAGTACCGCCGCCATAACGCTGAAGATCAAATAGGTGGCAGTGACCCTCATCTTCTCCCTTTCCCCAGGGTAGAAGGCCACCGCCGCTGCCGCTAAGGCCAAGGACTCCAAGGAGATAGCCAAGGTCGCCAAGTTCCTAGAGGCGGCGACCAAGTAGCCGGCCAAGGTTAGCATTGTAACCAACAAGACGAAGTGCCTCTGTTGCCTCTTGTGGAAGAGCAGCGTAACTATTGCCGGTATTAAGACTGCCAGCATTCCCACTTGGGTGAACTGGTCCCCCACTAGGGAGCCTACCCTGCCGTTGGCGAAGAAGAGGGCTAGGGATAGCAATATAGCAGATAGCACTCTGGAAACGCTGGCTGGAAAGATCAAGGCTTGGGCTATTGCAATTAAGCCTAAGACCAAAGCCCCTATCATTCCTCCTCACCCCTCCTCCTTTCTTTAAACAGAATGACGTCAGTGTCGCCCAGAACCTCGTTCATAAGCGTTGCCAAGGCCACCAGAAAAGCTCCTTCTATGCCTATAGCCACTAATGCCAGCAAGCCCAAGACCTCGCCCATATCTTGCCAGTTGGCAGCCGCTGCTGCTCCGAGAATCGTTACGGTTGCCGCGCCGACTATTTCCAGGGCTAACATTATCCTTATCAAGTTCCTTCTGGCTATTACTCCGTAAAGGCCCAAGACGAAGATGGGTATAGTAGCCCAAATGGCCGGTCCCAGCTCGGCCATCTCACTCACCCCTCACGTACAAGTATCTCACTATGTAAGCGGATGCTATCAAAGCCACTATCATGAGTAAGCTCAAAGCCACGGTCAAGCCAATATCCTTAAACAAGAGTTCCGCTATCTTGTAAGCGTTTGAACTATATATTGTGAACGTTCCGGGAGTGGAGAGGGTGAGCAAGCCCACGCTTATGCCCAAAATCCCTAAGGTTATCGCTGCTATGGAGCCGGCCTTGGGAGACTTGAGCACCTCGGTCCTCTTCCTGCTTGTTAACGCCGCGTATAGAGCTATTATGGCCACAGCTCCAGCTCCCAAGAGCACTTGCATTGCCCCTATGAACCAAGCCCCTAAGGCGAGCAAGGCGAAGCCGCTGAGCAGGAAGACCATTATGAGGGAAGCGGCAGCCCTAACTAGGTCCGGATCCCATAGAACCGCTGCCGCAAATGCCGTAGCCACGCCCATTATCAGTATGTAGGCCTCTATCACTTCTTAGCCCCCGTAGCGTTCTCTTCTAGGGCCTTTTTGATTTCCTCTGCCTTCTGTTTGACCAAGTGTTCAACTCTGTCATAATCAATGGCGTCGAACTCCCAGCCCATCTCGTCTATTAGCTTGGTCATGGCCGCCCATTCCCAAGGGTCCCACAGCACCTTCTTCTTGGTGGTTACGAAGCTTATGGCGTGGGTATGCCTCAAGGCCCCGGAGACCGGTGGACAAGCCTCCACGCATAAGCCGCAGAACAAGCAGTGGGTCGGCTCGAACGCTATGTATATTCCGGGCTTGTTCTTCTCCGTCTTAGGCCCGGGCCTGCGGTACAAGCAGTTATTTGGACAAGCCAATACGCAAGCTCCACAGCCTATGCACTTCTCTATATCATAACCCAAGAGGCCTCTGAAGGCCTCCGGAAGCTTGTTCTTCTCGAACGGGTAAAGCGTGGTGGGTCGGGAGTGGAAGTTGTACTCCGCTACGGCCTTCATAGACTTTAATATCCCCAATACGCTGGGCCTTATCTTCCACTTCTCTCTAACTTCCACGAACTTGGCCTTGCTCATCCCTCCCACCTCACACGAGCCAGACCTTTACTGCGAGCGAGATGAAAAGCGCTAATATCGACAAAGCTAACATCTTCGTCCAGCCCAGTTCGAGTATTTGGTCTACCCTAGGCCTAGCTAAGGCTGCCCTAACCCAGATGAAGAGTAAGAATACTGCAATCATCTTTACAGTGAACCATATCGCGTTAGTCAAGGCCACTGGTATCCCGGGTATAGCCGGTCCCAGCCAGCCGCCAAGCAAGAGGGTAGTTATTATAGCCGATGCATAGATAGCCTTGGTGTAGAGGTATAGACCGTAAAGCAGTATGAACTCGCCAGCGCCGTACTCTACGTTCCACCCGTGAACTATCTCCTGTTCGGCCTCCGGGTGGTCGAAGGGAGGCCTCTCGCTCTCAGCTAAGAGTGTTACGAAGAGAACCAAGGCGGCTATGGGGTTTAGGATGACGAACCAAACGCTCTTCTGGTACTCGACGGCTCTGTAGAAGTCCAAGCCTCCCAAGGCTGCTACGGAAGCTATCGCTATTAGGAAGGGCACTTCATAGGTTACCAATAGCAATACTGTCCTAAAGGCTCCCAGGGCTCCGTACTTGTTGCTCTGGCTCCAAGCCAAGACGTACATCAAAGGTATCGTCACTGATACTACTGCTACATAGCCCAAGAGCCCTATGCCGGGGGCGGCTTGGCTTATGAGCTTGGAAGCGGCATACTTGGTCAAGTGCACGTTTATGCCGAAGAGCTGAAGAATCCCTTGTATTCCGGAGAGCGCTACGTAGTCCAAGGGTATCAGTATCAAGGGCATTGAGATAACTGCTATCAGTATCAGTGGTATGGCGTAGTAGAAGAGCTTGAAGGCCCTCCTGGGGGCGAACAGCTCTTTTGATAAGTACTTCAAGAAGTCCGCTATTAGCTGGAGCAAGCCCGCGTAGCCCACGTGTGTTGGACCGTACCTTTGCATCAGCTTGCCCCACCACTTCCTCTCCAAATATATCGTGATGAGGTCCAACACTCCTCCGTAAGCGAAGGCCAGTATGGTGGAGACCACCGCTATTAGGACCAAGAGGAGCGCGTCCACTCCTTAGCCCCTTCCCACAAAACCATAAGAGAGATTTTCAAGGCTTCCGACTCAGCCCAAGAAGCCCCTCATCTCTGCTAGCTCAACAATTATTGCCTTAGCCCTGCTCAAGTCTGCTTCCTCAACGCTTTCCCTCAGTTCCTTCAACTTCTTGAAGTATATGTCTTCTGGCCTCCTCGGAGGCTCAACGTGACCGAAGTACTCCTTTACAATCTCTACGTCCTTCTTAATCATTTCGTATGTTTTCTCATCCACATACTTCTTGAATACGTCCAAGTCCGTGTAGGCCAAGTCGAATGCATAGTCTATTGGGAGCATGGGTAAATACTTTAGCAAGTCCTCGAAGTCTTGAGCATTACCTTTAGCCAACTCGTCTATGACGGAAGCCCCTATTAGGCTGGGTCCCAAGCCCATTGAATAGAGGGAGGCACAGAACCTTATTGCCCTAGGCATCTCCTTACCGGTTTTCGCCTTCCTCTTGTATGTGTCTAGCCTAGCCCTGGTCCTTATTACCAGCTTAGCCATGAACATTATGCTGTCCGCTAACCTGTCCAGCCTCTGAACATAGACCTCGCCGGCGCCCGAGGCTATCTTAACCATCTTCTTGCTTAAGTCCAATAGTTCCAACGGAGGCTTCTTTCCCGCGTTCTCCACGATGTGCTTTATGGTATTTACGTAATCTTTCCTATCTGTATTGAACCTTAGAGCTGATTGGACGGTCGCCGTGTAATAGCCCTTGTAGGCCTCAACCCAATCCTTTATGCTCCACTCCGCCAAGTGTCCCCTCATAGGTGGCTTGCCCATGCCTATTATCGGGTAAACCTTGAACATGGTCTCCTTCTGCCAGTTCCAGAGCTTTAACAAGCCGGTCCTAATGCCTATTGAGCTGGCTATGTGACCGCTATGGATTGCTGAGTCACTCTTACCCATGAATATCCTGAACTCGTTCTCGAACAGTCCTATCTCCTTTATTAAGGCTATTCTCAAGCTCTCAACTATTTCGTCTATGTGGGACTGGGACTCGGCAGTCTCGAACAGAGGTATTAGCCTTATCCACTCCTCTAAGCGATAAGAGAATTCCTCAGAGACGAGCCTCTCAACCCTAAGTATCCTCCTCTGAACCTCAGCTATCTCCAAAGTGTTTGCGGACATCGGCAACACTATGTACTTTATTGCGTTGGTGTTGAAGTACATCTGGGAATACATGTTGGCAGTCACAGCAGCTGTTATGGCTAACAAGTGCCTATCCTTGTCCTCGAGCTTCGGGTTCGGAACTCTAGGGGTTATCAAGAAGTCCTCTCCGGGAACTATGTCGTAGTTCTTGCTCTCCTCTATTATGTCCCTCATCTGGTTGTAAGGGGTGGCCTTCCCCTCGTAATCGACCATCTTCTCGTCACAGCCTCTGCCTCCCCTCTCCAAGGGCAGGACGTCTTGAATAGCCTCTTCGACCTCATCTTGAGGCATTAAGACTACCGTGCTGTCGGGGTGCTGCGTCGCCATGAGTCTGGGAACCTTCACTCCTCCCTACCCTAGGCGAAGGGATTTGCAAAAGAGGTATATATCTGCTCGTTGGTATAAAAGCTAGTTTATGTCAGAGGGACTGTAGCGGATATGCTTATGGGTATGGTAACGTTATAGTCTCCGTGGCTTATCTTGTTCCAAGCTATGAATAGCTCTGTAGCTATTGCCAAGATGTTGAAGATCATCCACACTACGGCTATTATGTAAACTATCTCCGTTAAGGTTAAACCCCTCCTAAGCCTCACGACTCCTCCCAAGCCTTTGGGGAGGCAGACAAAAATTATTCTTCTTTTATCACGTGGATCGCTAAGTCCGGGCAAGTGTAATCGCAGAGGTGGCAACCGGTGCACTTGGTTGGGTCTACTACCTCTACTACCGGATAGCCTTGGTAGCCGAAGCGGTTGCTCATCCTCAAGACCGGCTTATCTACCTTTCCGCTCTCGAACAAGTTGGTTATTGGACATACTTTGACGCAGAGCTCGCAACCTTTGCAGAACTCCTCAATTACCTCAATCCTCCACTTCGCCATTAGGCCTCACCCCTCCCAATCTTTAACCCTTCCCTAAATGCCTTGATATTCAATTCTGCCTTTTCCCCGAACCTTTCCCTAATGATCTCTTCTACGACATTTGGGTCTGCCAAGCTGAGCCTAGCCACCAAAGCCCCGAGCATTACCATGTTAGCCGCCCTAACGTTGCCCAACCTCCTGGCGACGCTAGAAGCTGGAACCTTGATCACCGTGAAGTCTCCCTTGGGTTCGTCCTTTATCACGTCTGAGTTTATGACAGCGACACCTCCCTTCTTTATCTTGTTTATGTACTTCGGGTAGGTCTTTGGTGCCATGAAGACCCCTATGTCGGCGTACTCGAAGACAGGGTACTCTATGGGCTGGTCGCTCACCCTCATCTCAGCCGTGCTCTCTCCGCCAGATATGAAGGTGTCGAAGTTCTGTATCATGGTGGCGTACTTTCCTTCCTTTACCAGTGCAGTCCCCAATATCTTGGCCATGGTCAGAATGCCTTGACCTCCTATTCCCGTTATCCTCACGTCTTGGATCATCTTCTCACCCCCTCAGCTTCGTAAAGTTTCTCCACGTACTCGGGGGCCTCGTACTCCACGAACTCGCCCACTAAAATGGGCTTTCCGAACTCTATTGCGGCGTCGTCCAAGTACTTCTCCCCCTTCACCACTTTGCTGTTCCTCATGAACCACTCGACCATAGCGTAGGGGTCCCTAAACTTGTTG
>WAOJ01000141.1 GCA_015521275.1 Desulfurococcales archaeon
GCTCGGAGATGTGTATAAGAGACAGCCCCTCAGCAGTAGACCCCTATAACGGCGCGGCCACTGGCGTTGGAGGCATAGTGAGAGACATATTGAGTTCTGGAGCCAAGCCCATAGCCCTTTTGGACGATTTAATTTTTGGAGACATAAGGGAAGACTTGGTTAAGTGGCACGTCAGAGGAGTGGTAAAGGGCATATCTGACTACGGGAACAGGATAGGCGTCCCGACCGTAGGAGGGGAAACGTGGTTCGACCCAGACTTTACCAGAAACCCCATGGTTTCGGCAGCCTGTATTGGCGTATGTCCAAAGGACAAACTTATAAACGGTAAGCCGAAGTCTGGCGACTTAATAGTAATCGCTGGCAACTACACCGGAAAGGACGGTCTCCTCGGAAGTTCCTTCGCCTCTAAGAACTTGGACGAGAGTGCTCAAGAGGAGTACGCGGCCATCCAAGTCCCGGACCCGCTAATGGAGAAGTTATTAATAGACTCGATATTGGAAGCTAGAGACAAGGGGTTACTGGTCTTTGTTAAGGATCTGGGCGGAGGGGGTCTTGCAACTGCTGTCAGCGAAGTGGCCGCGATGTTTGACCTAGGGGCCTTGGTAGAGTTAGACAAACTACACCTAAGGGAGCCCATGGAAGCTTGGGAAATCATAGCTTCAGAGAGCCAAGAGAGGATGATGTTGATCGTTAGACCCGAGGATTTAGAGGAACTCAAGAGAGTATTGGAAAAGTATGACGTGCCTTACAGTGTAATAGGGCGCTTCACGGATACCAAGAGGATAGAGGTTTACTTCAAGGGAGAAAAGGTAGCGGACCTCCCAGCAAGGTTTTTGGCTGAAGGTCCAGAGCTGGATAGGCCTTACAAGAGGCCCTCGTGGCACCTAGAGCTGGAGAACGTCCCAGAACTCCCAGAAGTTGACCTAACGGAAGCATTGAAGAAAGTCCTCTCGTCGCCAAACGTCGCCTCCAAGAGGTGGATCTACGAGCAATATGACCACGAGGTCCAAATAAGGACCGTCATAAAGCCCGGGGAAGGGGACTCGGCGGTACTGAGGCTCCTTGAGGATTATCCAAAGGGCATAGCGGTTACTACTGATTCTAATCCCAGGTACACCTTCTTGGACCCCTTACTGGGCGCTGCGTCAGTATTCCTCGAAGCCTATAGGAACGTCGTAGCCGTCGGAGGTAAGCCTTTGGCTGCGGTTGACCAAATAGATGCGGGCAACCCCGAAAAGCCGGACCGCTTCTGGTTCTTCGTCCGCATGGTTGACGGCTTGGCTTGGGTGGAGAGGGAAACCTACGTACCGATAGTCGGAGGAAAGGTCAGCTTTTACAACGAAGACGAGGTGACTGGAAAGCAAATAAAGCCAACTGTCATGATAACTATGATAGGGAAGGTGGAGAACGTATTCAACGCGAAGAGAGCAATTTCCCGGGAAGGGGACTACCTAGTCTTAGTTGGAGAGACCTTCCCAGAGCTCGGAGGGAGTGAGTACCTCTGGAGCGTTCACAACAAGGTCCTCGGCAAACCTCCCATGCCGAGGCCCAGGACCGAGGTTAGGACTGCGGAGAAGGTACTGGAAGCGTTACCGTTCGTAACTGGAGCACACGACGTCGGCGTAGGAGGCCTAGCGGTTGCCGTAGCTGAGATAGCTGGTGACTTGGGCGCCAGCGTTGACATAAGGAGGGTTCCCGGCAAGTGGGAGAGACCTGCAGAAGCTCTATTCTCGGAAACCGGAGCTAGGTACTTGCTCTCAGTTCCAGAGGAGAACTTATCAAAGGTGCTCAAGGTGACGGGTGGAAGCGTAATAGGCAAGGTGGGAGGCGGGAGCTTGGAAGTGAGGAGCGGAGAGCGCGTGTTAGCGAAAGTGGATGATTATTACGAATTACTAAAGACTGGGTTTGAGAAGTGGCTGGACTAATCTAAGGGCGTGTGGCCGCTCTTCAGCATACCTTCTATTACGTCGGGCGTCCTCTTGTACTTCCTAACCCTGACCACAGTCCAACCGTCCTCAACCTCTTTTTCCAATATAGAGATTTTTATCCCCAATGCTCTTGCATACCTCAAGTATTCTTCTAAGTCCTCCTCGCTGGGGAACCTCAAGGTAAACTCCTCGTGGATAGGGTTGCCCTCGGCAACCGCCTTAACGGCTTTTACTGACGGAGAGAGTATCGCCTTTCCCAACCACAGAGCCCTCTCCTCGAAGGCCCTTCCTTCGAGTCTCTCCTCATATACTTTGAACATCTCCCTAACTATCCTCGGGAACAAGTAATCCTTACCCTCATCAAAGGGATAGAGCATTCCTTGCTCTATGTCCCCTATGTTGGTAAAACTACCCGTATACTTCGCGGGCTCCCTCTTGTAGTTTGGATCCTTCATGACCACGCCTTCTCTGCCCTCTACGTCAAACCTGTCTATAATCTCCTTGATCTTTTGTGGTGCCTCCTCTGGTTCGAAGGTGCCTAACAGTCTCACGCTCTTCAAGCCATAGCGTTTCACGAGCTCGTGGCGCTCGTAGACGGGCATTTGCTTCCACCCTTTACCCTCCCTTACGAAGATGTCGAAGATGAAGTAACCGAACTTTGGTTCCTCCGGATATTCGACCCTCACGTACGGGTTCTCAGTCCCCACGACCTCACCAGCTACAACACTTCCGGGCGGTAAAGTCTTGAGTAAGTCTTTCAACTCTTCACCCACTTCTTCTCTCAATCTAGCATTGGTGTAGGGGCACAAGTAGCCTCCTCTGGTCACGGCGAAGAGTTCATTCCCCACCAATACAGTCCTTACGTTGTAACCGTTCATCTTCTCCTCAACGCTCACACCATCTGGGAAGTACTCCGGAACTTTGCTTAACAAGACCAACCTCTTTATTGAGGGATATCCAGGGACGAGCTTGGCGTCTCCGTTGTAATATATGATTACGCTGCCCTTGCCGTATCCTCCTTTCTTCAGGGGAACGTAGCGGGCGCCCTTGTATTCCATTCTCCTTCCCGAAGGCTATGTATTAAAGGGATTGAAACGTTGGGGCCCTGTCATGAAGTGGACTTATCCATCTTCTTAAGAATTATCTGGGTATGAGTTGACTGTATGCCCTTTATGCCCCTTATGCTATCTAGGATTGTGTTGAGGACTTTGTGGTCGGGAGCCTCTATCTTAACCATTAGGTCGTAGTCCCCAGTAACCTCGGCTATCTCCCTTACACCGTCAATCATGCTTATTTTTCTTGCAACTGAAGAAGTGAACACGTTACTATCAACCTTTATCCAAGCTATAGCCTCTATGTTCTCGGTGGCTCTAGGCCTTAATGCCTTTCCAGTGACCTTCTCAGCTATGGATACCAACGTATCGTCCGTGAGTACCCTTAAGTTGCTCTTCTTTATCTCTTCCAGTATCTTCATCAAGGTATCGTCGTCAACCCTTATTCCGAGCTTCTCTAACTTAGCCTTGACTGCCTTCTTACCGGTGTACTTGTCTATTACGTAGTCCCTACTCCTCCCAATCATCTCGGGCGGGAAGGGCTCGTAGGTCCTAGGGTCAGCTAGTATTCCGGCGACGTGAACGCCGGCCTTGTGGAGGAAGGCGTAGTCGCCTATTACGGGCATGTTATAAGGTACCTCTATGCCGGAGTACCTCTCCACAAGCCTTGTTATTTCCATTATCTTGCTTAAGTTTACTAATTCGACGTCGAAGTGGACCTTCACAGCAACCGCGAAGAGCTGGAGCGGGACTATTCCTACCCTCTCTCCCAAGCCGTTGACGGTTACGTGAACGGCCGTGGCACCTCCCATGACTGCCCCGAAGGCGGTAGCCAAGGCCATGCCCAAGTCGTTGTGTGCGTGTATGTCATATTCCACATTTGGTACGGCTTTAACCATATGCTCAAAGAACTTCTGAGCCGTCCAAGGGGTGAGTACACCAACGGTATCGGCCAAGCTAACCCTGTCTGCGCCGGCATCTCTAGCAGTCTTCACGACTTGCTCTAAGTACTCCAAGTCAGCCCTTGAGGCGTCCTCAGCGGTGAACCTAACTTTTACGCCGTAGCTCTTCGCATACTCGACCATCTCCCCTATTATGCTGAGGGCCTCCTCCCTGGTCTTCCTATGTTTGGCCCTCAAGTGTATGTCGCTGACGCCGTAGAATATCGCTATCCTGTCCGCCTCCGTCTCCGCTGCCTTGTCTATGTCGCTCTTTACGGCTCGGCTGTGGGCTATTACCTCAGCCCTTATCTCGCCTTCCTTCTTCATCCAAGCTATCCTCCTAACGGCTTCGAATACGTCGGGAGCCACTGCTGGATGACCGGCCTCTATCATGTGGACGCCCATCTCGTCTAGCTTCTTAGCAATTTCCAGCTTCTGGTCTATTGTGAAGCTCACGCCCGGGGTTTGCTCCCCTTCCCTCAGCGTCGCGTCCAATATCTTTACTCTCTCAAACTTGGGCCTGTAAGACTTCAATATCTCAGAGAATGGCGTCGCCATTTGCCTTAACCGCGACGCTCACAGAAAGTGGGAATATAACGGTTCCTTGTTAACTATTTTTAACTTCGCGTAGGAGCGTCTGGGGGTTAAAGCTCTTGGTCGGCAAAGTTAGGGCTAAGGCCGTTAAGCTGGGCGACAACATAGACACGGACGTCATAATACCTGGGAGGTACCTCATCTACACGGATCCCGAGACCCTGGGCAAGCACGCGCTAGAGCCTATAATTCCGAACTTCTATGAGATGAGCAAGAAAATGGGAGGAGTAATAATCGTTGGCGGGAGGAACTTCGGAATGGGGAGTTCTAGGGAGCAAGCCGTGGTGGCCCTCAAGGGAGCTGGAGTCAAAGCCGTAGTCGCCGAGAGCTTCGCGAGAATATTCTATAGGAACTGCATAAACCAAGGCCTACCAGCAGTCGCCGTCAAAGGCATAAGTGAAGTAGTTGAGGAAGGAGATGAGGTTGAGGTTGACCTAGAAAACGGTTACGTGAGGGTCTATGATAGCGAGGGGAACTTAAAGAAAGAATTCGAGGTACCCAAGTTACCCCCGACCATGTTAGAAATCCTAGAGAGTGGTGGCCTAGTGAACTACCTAAAGAGGAAGTTATCGGTGGCGAAATGATGAAGGCAGTAACGTTTAGGGGAGACGTAGAGATAACCGAGGTTCCAATACCACCCATACCAAAAGACTACGTCTTAGTGAAGGTGGTACAAGCAACAGTGGGACCGCTGGAGAGGGGGTTGAGTAAGGGCCTCATCTGGGTTCAACCAGAGAGGATATTGGGACTGGAAGGTTACGGTGTGCTCTACGAACTAGGCGTAGATATAGAAGACTTGGAAGTTAACGAAGAAGTTGCCATAAACAGTTACTTAGAAGAGGAAAAGATATTGGGCGTTCACCTAAATGGGACCCTAGCCGAGTTCGTCTCCGTGCCCAAGGAGGCAGTGGAGAGGTTGCCTACCTCTTTGCCAGAACACACGAAAACTTTGGCCTCAGTGGGAGCCCTAGCGCTTTCCCTGTCTGAAATGATATCTGACAAGAAGACGCTCTTGGTAGGAGCAGGTATAACTAACGTAGTGACCTCCTTCCTGTTGTCATGGGAAGTCCCCTTACTGCCTTGGAGCAAAGAACCTCCGATCGATGTAAACTACTTCCCGACGACGGCGTCAGCATGCACACAAGAGTGGGACGTTGTAGTAGTCTCAGTCCTAGAGGCCAGTGCAGTCGACACGGCCACGATGTGCGTTAAGGAAGGGGGGACGATAATCCTTCACCCGCTTGTGAACTATTCCAAGCATGTTTTCACAGGCAAGAGGGTCAACATCGTGGTACCCAAACCGAAATCA
>WAOJ01000142.1 GCA_015521275.1 Desulfurococcales archaeon
ATCACTTTGGCCAGCGAGGTAGCGCTTGGAATTGTGGAGGCCTTGAAGGAGACTGAGAACAAGAAGCCCATAGTGGCTAGGATAGTTGGAACGGCTGAAGAGGAGGGAAGGAAGATCCTCCAAGAGGCTGGAATACCACTTTTTGAAAGCATGGACGAGGCCGCTAAGGAAGCGGTTAGGATCGCAAAAGGAATGGCCGCTTAGGAGGTGATGGATGATGGCGGTTCTGGTTGATGAAAACACTCGGGTATTGGTTCAAGGCATAACCGGTAGGTATGGTAAGTTCCACGCAGAGAAGATGATGCAGTACGGAACGAAGATCTTGGCGGGAGTGACGCCGGGCAAGGGAGGACAAGAGGTACTTGGCGTGCCAGTGTTCGACACCGTCAAGGAAGCCAAGGAGAGGTTCCCGGAGCTGAACACTTCCATCATATTCGTCCCGGCAACTGGGGCGGCCGACGCAATTATAGAGGCGGCTGATGCGGGTATGAAGTTGATAGTGGTTATAACTGAGGGAATACCAGTCCACGACTCGTTGAGGGCCATTAGGTACGCAAGGAGCAAGGGATCTGTTGTAGTGGGACCCAACTGTCCCGGCGTTATAACTCCCGGCAAGGCCAAAGTAGGCATAATGCCGGAGAAGTACTTCATGCCCGGTCCAGTAGGAATAGTCTCTAGGTCTGGCACTTTGACGTACGAAATAGCCTACCAGCTGACTAAGAGGGGTATAGGCCAGACCACGGCGATAGGCATTGGAGGGGACCCCATAATAGGCCTCGACACTGTGGAAGCTGTTAAGCTCATGGATCAAGACCCAGAGACCCAAGCCATAGTCGTGATAGGTGAAATAGGTGGTGATGCAGAGGAGAGGCTCGCAGCGGCAATAAAGAGGGGGGAAATCAAGAAGCCCGTAGTAGCCTATGTAGCTGGTAGAACCGCTCCGCCTGGGAAGAGGATGGGCCATGCCGGAGCAATAATAAGCATGGGGGCCGGCACTGCGGAGAGCAAGGTCAAGGCCTTCCGCGAGGCCGGCGTTCCGGTGGCCGACATACCTAGCCAAGTGCCCGATCTAGTGGAGCAGATACTTAAGAAATAACTTCTATCTATTTTCCATTTCTTCTAAGACCTTCTTCACAGTTTGGGCAACCACCTTGCCATCCACCTTGCCCCTGAGTTCTGCCATTACTTTGCCCATAACGAATCCAAAGCTCCTCTGGGCTCCCCTTTTCTCTATCTCGTCCTTATACTTCTCGATAACTTCTCTAACGACCTTCTCTACATCTATTTCTTTATCTAAGCCCAATTCCTTTATTGCCTTTTCAACTGTGGAGCCCTCGGCAACCTTCTTCAAGATGTCTGGGATGGCCTCTTTGGCGACTTTGCCCTCCGCTACCTTGTCTAAGACCTCTTCTATGTGCTCATCCTTTATCCTCTCTACTTCTATACCTTCTCTCTCGAGTTCTTTGAGTGTATCCACTACGGTCCTAACTACTATTGTTGAGTGTAGCTTCCCATGATACTTCTTGACCAAGCGATAGGCCAAGTCGAAGCGGACGGAGCTTATCATCTTCTCTGCCATGTCCTTGGGTAACTTGTATATCGTCATTAGTTCCTTTATGAGTTCTGCAGGGTTCTTTGGCTTTATTGCTTCTGCTTTCTTCAGCATATCTTCCGTAATGGTTATTGGAGGAACGTCGGTCTCCGGGTACATCCTTGCAGCTCCGGGTCTGGGTCTCAAGAACCTCGTCGTGCCGTCCGGGTTGGCTGCCCTAGTCTCTTCCGGAACCCCCTCGAGCGCCACGGCAGCCCTCTCCTTTACTGCCTTGAGGGCTTCCCTGGCCTCTGGGCCCGGAGCCAGTACCAACACGAATGCGTCTTGTTCTTCACATCCCAGCCTTTCCTTAATCTCTTCCACCTCCTCGGTAATACCGTATTTGGGAAGTTCGTCGCTGTGTATTATCCCCCCTACGCCCGCCCAGAACCTAGCGTAATCCGCCAACTCCGTCCCGAAGCGCCTTCCGGGCTGAACCTCTTTTCCTAGCAAGCCCTTGAACTTGGGTAACTTTATCGCGAAGGCGCCCGCGCCAGACTTCAAAGCCCTCTTAACTATCTTGCTCTTGCTATCCTTCAAGATATCCGTTACGTCAGTCATGAGCTGCGATAATATCTCTTCCTTGGTAACCCCTCTTTTCTTCAACTCATCCCTTATTTCTAACAGCTTGAGCTGCCTTATGACCTCATACTCTACTACCTTATCTATGATCTCTAGCTTCTGCACACCCTTGATCTCTGTCTTAGCTCCCCCCTCTATAGATACGTTTAAGTCTTGTCTTATGGTTCCAATACCTCTCTTGACTTTCCTCGTTAACCTCAGCATTTGACCTATCCTCAAGGCAACCCTCTTGGCCTCTTGAGGAGACCTTATGTCGGGGGCCGTAGCTATCTCTATAAGAGGAATGCCCAGTCTATCCAGCTTGAAATGGACGAACTTCCCCTCTTCCTTCAACTTCCTCGCGGCATCCTCTTCAACACATATGGTTTCTATACCTATCTCCTTTCCGTCAACGTTGACGCTACCTTCCAAAGCCACTAGCATGGTCCTCTGAAAGCCTGAGGTATTAGAACCGTCGATCACCATCTTCCTCATTACGTGAACTTCGTCAACTATCTTGGAATTGAAAGCCTTTGCCATCGCCAAGGCTATTATAATGCTTTCTCTGTCAGCTTCATGGGGAGGTTCTTCGTCCGCCTCCACTAAACACGATCTAGAGCGAGGGGCATGGTAGATGTAAGTCCTGCCTTTCTTCCATTCGAAGAGTGCAGCTATGTCCACTTCGCCCAACTCGCTCCTAACGGGCCTCAACCTCCTCTGAAACACGTCTTCTTCATCTTCTTCGACTAAGTCGGGCTTGCAGTGGCAGAAGAGCTTCCTTTCTGTATCCAATTGCTGATGTATTTCAAGTCCTACCCTCAATCCCAGCTCTTCATAGTTCAACCGCGGGCCCCGTTGCTGGAGGATAGCATAAGGTATAAGACCTTCGGCGCCGGGGTTTACGCTCACCCTTCGCCAGCGGCCATTATGCCACATCGGTCACCAACTTATATTCTAGCTAATGCAGTCCCTTTAACGCCCCGAGGCCGCTGGCGGCTACGGGGCCTATAAAGGCCCTGAGGAAGCTCCACCCTCCCCGCGGTCCCGGGGCCCCGTGAGGGGCCGGGTTGAGAGCCCGGGCAACGGCACAGAAACGAGACCCCCCGCCCGGAGCAATGATGCCGGGGATGCCCTTCCCGGCGACGGGAAGGGAGGGCTGAGCGTTGAAGGGCGTGTGGGGTTGAAACGGCCGCGTCCCCCGGGGAGCAAGGCTAAGGGACCGATGCCGGCCACGGAAGGTCCCGGTACGC
>WAOJ01000143.1 GCA_015521275.1 Desulfurococcales archaeon
GTCGGCGTCACGAAGACCCGCACGCCATTGGTGACGTAGCTGTTCGCAAAACCGGAAACCACTCTGGCCCTCACGCCCATATCATTAAGCAGTACAGCCGCTGCCGAGGCGAAGTGTACGCACATCCCAGTCTTCGACTGGAAGAGGAACCAGTCCACCGCGTCGCCGGCGGGCGTCCCGGAGTACTTGAGAGCATAACGGTAGTTTGACCTAAGCCAAGTAGTTAGGTACGAAAGTAAAGCTCTTAAGCTTGAGTTTTTGAACTTATTTAAAATTTCCTCAGCCAAGGCCCTAACCCTAGGGGTGGACCACTTCATCTTAGGGCCCAGAATTTCCCTAACGGGTACGGAGAGCTGGGGATAGTCTGCATAGGGGAAGGGAGGTGAATACTTAACTATTACCTTTGTCTGGAAGCCGTTGAACGTGAAGGTATCTCCGCTCTCCTTAGCTCCTTCTACCCTTGGTGACGTTCCCGGATAAGGCTGAGGAACGGGGAAGGCGGGGTAAAGCATTATAGCGTAAGGAGTTACCCTTACGCTATAGGTACTTCCTCCAACAAACCTTCCAAGACCTTGAGGGTTCTTCCTAACCCAACCGTTGCCCGTGTAAACGTTAAATGAGGCTACCCTAAGCCATTGTGGCTCCGGAGGGCTTACAACCGCTAAAGGGTTCTTGGGTCCAGTCAAATCCCAAGAGTACGGTATTCTTATCTCGTTCCCCGCCAATGAAACGCCGGAATTCAAGGGCGGGATTCTGAAGAGCAATAGCAAAGAAACTAAGACTGAAAGTAAGAGCAACAATGCCCTCATGCCGGGGGCTCCACCTCCTGCAGAACTTCTCTGATCACTTTAAGGGCTGCGTCCCTACTAGCAAAGAGTCTCTTAGAGGGCACTTCTACCACTAGCCTATGAGTGAGCACGTAAGGAGCAACCTCCTTCACGTCATCGGTCAGAGCCACTTTCCTCCCGTTTAGAGCCGCGTTGGCCTTCGCGGCCCTAGCCAAGTGAACCGCTGCTCGGGTGGTAGCTCCCAAAATGACGTCGGGTTTGTTCCTAGTGGCCCTTACCAAGTCCACGACGTACTCGGCCACCTTTCTAGGAATGTCCACGCTCTGGGCTTCCTCAATGGCTTTGAGGACCTCTTCCTTACTAGTAACGGGCTCCACCGAGGGCTCGAGCCCCCTTCTCATAGAATCCAACATTACTGCCTCTACTTCCACTTCCCTAGGGGGAAACCTCATATCTATGCTGGTCAAAAACCTATCCTTAGCTGCTTCCGGCAACTGGTAAGTGCCGACCATTTCGACCGGGTTCATCGTGGCTATTACAAAAAACGGCTTCGGTAAGGGAAAGGTTTCGCCCTCAATAGTTACCTGGCCCTCTTGCATGGCCTCGAGAAGGGCTGACTGGGTTCTGGGTGAGGCTCTATTTATCTCATCAACCAACAAGACGTTGGTAAAGATGGGGCCCTTTACGGTTCTGAAAGTTCCCGTCTTAGGATCGAATATTTTCCCGCCTATCAAGTCAGAGGGTAACAAGTCGGGGGTCATCTGAACTCTCTTGAACTCCAACCCTAAGCTTTCTGCGAAGAGTTTAGCTAAGGTAGTCTTAGCGACGCCGGCCACGCCTTCCAGAAGCGTGTGGCCTCTGGACAAGAGGGCTAAGGTCATAGTCTTTACTGGTTCCTCTACCCCGGCCAAATGTTTGCTCACGTTCTCGAGCAACTTCTTATACAACTCTTGGGCAATCATTGCCTTTACCGTATGAGGGCCTGAACAGTCCCCCCTATCATTCTGAGGCTTCGCGCCTCCGTCAAGGGGGTCGGCGCGCATCGAAACGATTGAAATTTTCCTTAAAACTCTCTCCCCAAGACGTCGCAATTCCTCGGTGGGACCCAAGGCTTGGTTTGTCAAACACTTACCAATTCTTTGATCTGTACTTTTCTATATATCTCGATAATTTACACAACGGTAAGGACTGTTACAATAAATAGCTTGAGCGTTGCTAAGACAAACAACGAAGTAGTATTGTGTAACAAGACCATGGTCGTTTACTTGGACGGCATGCCGGTTTACACAGTAATAGGAGAGGGCTGCAAAAGCGTGGCAAAGTTGGCAAAGTTTTATACAATAATTAACAATACAGTTTTCTTTTGGCACTTAGCCAACTCGACGACAACCATGTTATTCGAAGAACATAGAAAAAATATGTCTTTCCCATATTACTTCGTCGCATTGGCATTACTAATATTAAAGAAGATCTTCTCGGTCGAGGCCGAGTAAGTTCGCTATGTCAATTATATGTTCTTCACAAACTTTCTCGCCACAGAAACGGACACCTTCAAGCTCCAAGAGCTTCCTCTTGAGTTCGACCCCGAGCCTATAGCCACCCAAGGAGCCGTCAGAGCGGACTACCCTATGACAAGGAACTACCACTAGCTTCTCGTTCTTAGATAAGAGCCTTCCCACGGTCCTTGGATGAAGACCCATAACCTTAGCTAGCGAGGAATACGTGGTTACTTTCCCAATTGGTATCAATA
>WAOJ01000144.1 GCA_015521275.1 Desulfurococcales archaeon
GAGGAGTACTTTGAAGGTTACTTAGATAAAGAGCTTAGGGATGACTTGAAGGAGATTTAGCTTTCAAGACTTCCTTCAACCTCTTCTAAAACTTTGGCTCCTTCCTCGTCCAGCAAGTCTTTGTATCTTTCAATGTACTCGAGCAAAGCCTTGATCAAGAGCTTTACGTCTTCCTTGGCTTCTTCCGGATCTGCATATTTGCTGTAAACCAAATCCGGATCTGGACCATTGTACTGGTAATCGTGAAGGTCCAAGGCCTTATCGGTTCCAAACGATATACCGTTTAACCCGGTCTTTTCCTCAAGCATTTGGCTCAAGTACTTCAGCTTGGTGGTTAAGGCTAATATGCCTTTCTCCCTTAGCCATTTCCTCTGTTCCTCATCCAAGTCCTTGGAAAGTTTGTTAAAGTTCGAGGCTATTAAAGCAGAAATCAAGGCCTTCCAAGCCTGAAACGCTTTTCCAGCAGCGTTCCTAACAATCCCTTTTTCCAAGTACTCCAATGCTAGCTTCGATTCGATCAAAGCTTCCTTGAGCTTGAGCTTAGCCAATTCCTTCAAGTTTTCCTTGGGTAAGGGCTTTTCTAGAGACGAAAACATTGTTGAGCCCGAAGTCGATGTTAGCTCGTTTCCTAAGAGCTTTAAGGAAGGAACATCCATAGATCTCAGTGTATACCTCCGAGCCGGTAAGGGTTCAATCATCGTTTAAGCGCTTTGGACCTCTTCCTCTCGTGGGGTTCCGAGCTGCCCAGCCTAAGGGCCGGAATAGTTAGGAAGGCTATGAGTTACATAACCGAAGAGATGGGCGTTACTTTGAAGAAGTCTGCAATATCCCCCAACATAAGGGAGAGGTTGGACCTGTCTTGTGCAATACTCGGTCCCGAAGGTGAGGTTCTGGCTCAAGCCGAGCACATACCAGTTCATTTGGGCAGCCTTTCATGGGCAGCCAAGAGGTTAATCGAGGTCGCCAGCGATTTGATCGAAGAGCCCGGAGATGTAGTAATCGTGAACAATCCATATTTAACGGGCACACATCTTAACGACGTAACCGTTATAACGAAAACTAATGTTGGATGGATCGTTAACAAGGCACATCACGTTGACGTAGGAGGACCCGTAGCCGGCTCATTAAACCCCTATGCAAAGACCTTGTATGACGAAGGATACGTCATTGAACCTACGTTGATAGCCAAGAGGTGGAAGCCTCTGGATGGCGTCATCTCCTATATAGCCTCTCACGTCAGGAACGATAAGGTGTTCAAGGCAGACCTTAAGGCCCAGCTGGCGTCTTTGAGGCTGGGGCACCTAAGGCTCAAGGAGGCTCAAGATAGGTACGGGAACTTGTTGTCCTACGCTAAGGAGTACTTGGAGGCTTCCAAGAGGGAGTACTTGGAAGCCCTAAAGGATAGGGAGGGTAAGGGAGAAGCAGAAGTGAAGCTCGAACTCCCAGAAGGATATGCGAAGATCAAGGCAAGGGTTGAGTTGAAGGACGGCCTCTTGGTGGATTTCAGCGGAACCTCTAAGCAAGTCCCATACAACCTAAACGCAGTGGAAGGGGTCGCTTACGCAGCGGCCTCGTTCTTCTTCAAGTCCGCTTTCTTACCGGAAGGGCCGGTAGACCAAGGACTTTACGACTTGGTTAAGGTAAAGACCGAAGAGGGGAGCCTGCTCAACCCCCACTTCCCGGCGGCGGTAGGAGCGGGGAACTTGGAGACGTCGCAGAGGGCCTTGTGGGCAATAATAAAGGCGAGTTCCTTCCTAGACCCTCCGAGCGCGGGTCCCGGAACTATGTCTAACGTGGTCATTGCCCATGGCAAGAAGGTCTATTATGAAACAAACGGAGGAGGGGGCTCATCTACCTCTACTAGGGACGGCGCCAACGCGGTTCAATGGGGTATGACAAACACTATGAATACGCCCATAGAGGTTGTCGAGGCAGAGCTCCCAGTCCTCTTCTTGGAGTACTCGGTTAGGAGGGGCAGCGGAGGCAAGGGAAAGAGGAAGGGAGGAGACGGAATAGTTAGGAAATGGATGGCTTTAGACGACTTGGAGATTAGCTTGATAGTGTCTCAAGTGAACGAGCCCAGTCCCGGAGAGCCCCCTGGGAGGCCGGCAGAAGTGATAATCAACGGCGAGAGCGTTAGCGGCTACTACAGCGGTCGCTTGAAGAGGGGTGACGTGGTTGAACTCAAAACTCCTGGGGCCGGAGGACATTCTTAAGAAAGCGTCCCAAATCTCGAAGTTCCATATGAATCCCAACCACTTCATCCAATATATTAAGGATATGGATTTGGAGGAAGTTGAGCTGGAAGGATGGGATGTAGTTGATTGGAGTTGCGAGGCCCATGCCTTCGGCAAGAGGGTTCCTTGTTTACCCTCCGGCCTCACTTCCGGCTACCCCAAGGTAATATCAAAGATTAACTACCCCACTTCCGAAGGTTCCATAGTGTTTAAAGGAAAAGTGTTGCCAAAGGTAGAGGAAGTGGTGGAGACACCTTCCATAACCTTGCCGGAGGAGTGGGAAGATACATTTGTAAAAGCAATGATCGAAGAGGACTACTTCGCCAAGGTGGAGGTTGAAGCTAGGAGGGGCTCTAAGGCTTACGTCAAGAGGGGAGACGACGTCTGTGTGGCTACTTATTACCAATCGTTCTGGTACGGAACTGCACATAACGCTACAGCCTTGGCAATATTAACTTCAATGGATACGAAGAGGACGTTAGTTTTCTTACCCTACTTGGCGGAGGAGATGGAGCCGGCCCTAGAGGGCTGCTCAGCAGTTTACCTATTGGAGGGCATAGGCTCTTGCAAGGGAATGAGTAGGGAAGGGGGAGTACTCAGAATAGGCTGTAAGGGACCCTGGTTCGGCTCCCCGTTTGATACCCCAGATAAGGTTGACCTAGAGACCTTGAGGGCTCAAATGGAGGTCATATGGGCGCTCTTAACGTAAATAATCCACAATGACTCCTAGTATTAGGGGGCCTGGGCTTGGACGAGGAGAGGATGAGGAGGGAAGCTGAGGGCGTTGCTAAGAATTTGGAAATGAAGGGTTATAAGACTTCAGTTAGGAGGAGCGTCATTATGAACTTGGTTGGAGAGAAGAAAGTAAAGTATAGCGTGTTGGCAGTTAAAGGAGAGAACGTGGTCAGGTGGAACGTGGCTGAGGAGCATTACGAGGTGAGCATAAGGTTAAACAAAGAGGTTGATGAGGTTGAGATGGAGAGTAAGGGTTATATTGTTGAGAAGGACGGCGAGTACACGAGGCTCTTCAAGAGGTCCAAGAAGCCCTTCCACTTCATGAATGAGGTCCCTTAGCGGATGAGGATAGGCGTCCTTTGCCGATGGATGAGGAGAGGACTACCGCCCCGACGCAATAAAATTCCTCCCCATTACTCCCTTTGGTAAGGA
>WAOJ01000145.1 GCA_015521275.1 Desulfurococcales archaeon
GAATTAGAGAGGGATTTGGAAGTAGAGGCCAAGGAAACGTACTTCGACATATTGCTAAACTACGTCACTAACTTCCCCGGAGAGGAAGTGGTCGTCAAAGTTGCGCCCAAGGAAAAGATGCGCATGCTGGTTGAAGCGGTGGAGGCTATAGATGAGGGAGTCTTGGAGGACTTGGAAGCCTTGCCAGAGGAGATAAGGTCAAGGGCCTTCAAGCTCGGTGAGGACTTAAGGGAATTAATAAAGTACATAGATGAGCAGAGGTTGGCTAATGAGTTTAAGGAGGAGATCGAGAGGAGGAGCGGTAAGAAGGTAAGAGTTGTCGTGGATGAGAGGGCAACTCCTCTGGACATAGCTTTCAAGAGGTAAAGCCCCTTGAGTTGTCAAAGGGCCGAAAAGTACTATAACAATTTGGTCAACGTATTAAAGAGCATAAAATACAAAAGGGAAGCGGAAAAAGTCGTTGACTTAGCAAAGAGGTACATAGACGACACGAAGTACTATATAGACAAAGGGGATTGTGAGACGGCGTTGGTGACCGCTTCCTATGCAGAAGGTCTGTTGGACTCCCTCAAGATGCTGGGCTTGGCGAGCTTCGAGTGGGTTCGCGAGAAGCCCAAGAGAGTCTTCGTGGCGGGTACCTTCGACTTACTTCATCCTGGCCACGTAGAACTGTTCAAAGAGGCTTCTAAGTTAGGCGATGTAATAGCGGTCGTCGCTAGGGACGAAACGGTGAAGAAGCTTAAGGGAAAGCTCCCAGTATTGAGTCAAGAGCAGAGGAGGTACATGGTGGCATCCTTAAAGTACGTTAAAGAGGCCTACGTGGGCGGCAAGGATCCATTAGAAACAGTCGTAAAGCTCAAGCCAGACATAGTGTTCTTGGGACCTGATCAGAAGTGGGACGAGAAGGAATTAGAGGAGGAGTTGAGGAAGAGGGGTTTGAATGTAAAGGTTATGAGGTTAAAGGAAAAGAGGTGCATACCCAAGGGGCTATGCTCATCTTCTGAGATTATAAGGAGGATATTGGGACTATTTTGCCGTTAAGGTACAAACTTAGAGAAACGTTTACTCCACTTTTATTTCCTTCCTACCCTCCCACAAGCCGTGGAGGTTACAGTAAGATACCGCGTATAGCACTCCGCTCTTCTGGAGCTTCACGGTGAAGCTCACCTTGGGCTCGGTGTACTGTGGAGTGAAGGCAGCCCTCCCTAGGAATATCGGATTGAAGGCCCTACCTTCCTCGTAGAAGTACAGCTCTACCCAGCCTATATTGTGCTCGGGGTTCATTACGTGAGGTCCTATCTCTATCTTAACCTCGAAGGGCTCACCGGCCTTGACCTTGTCGGGCGCAATTATCTTCGGCGTATGGGTCTCGGCCTTGCTTATGGCTTCTCCTTCGGCCCTCTCGGGGGTGAAGATTAGCTCACCGAATGCCTTTACCATGGCTTTCGCCGACCATAAAGGGGATCAATCCCCAAAAAGTAGAAGGCATAGTTTTCCGAATGCTAGGCTTTAAGACATTTACGGAGGTATGATTATTACCTTTGGTTCTTTCAGAACCACTTGCTCTAAGAGTTTTACCACTTCCTCACTGGCCTTGCCACCCGCCTTCACTGCGGCTATCTCCTTGGCTAAGTCCATCCTCTTTAACTCTGTCACGGCCTTCTGGACCCTCTCCGCTTCTTCTGCTTGAGGTACGTAGGCTATGTCGGAGTGCTTCCTCCTAGCTACTATGCTCCCAGCTATAGCTGGAGCACGGGGGCTGCTGCTTAAGTCCACTACGTCACCGGGGTCCACCACGTTGTCTATGGTAGCTATGAGGTCCTCGAACTCTACTTTGGATTCCGGCTCGTCCTTCTTCAGTATGACCCTCCTTACCAAGAAACTTGTAGGTATTACAGTCCTCATTCCCAGTAGGATGCTCAGCTCCACTATTTCCATAGTCTTGATGTACTTTTGGGTGGCTACCAGCACTAGCTCCGTAGGCTCCATACCCTTTCGTATCAGATACTCTAAGACCTCTAAAGGACCTGTGGGCTGATCACCTAAGACGCTCACGACCTTCATTTCTGCATCTCCACAGACCGCGCCGAAGAGGCGTTAAATAGTATAGAGAATTGAAGGGACAAGCGTTTAAAGGATCGAAGGTTGACCCCCCAGTGGGCTCAAACTGACGAGGTACGTCTTCGTCACGGGTGGTGTCTTATCCAGCTTGGGTAAGGGTATAGTTACTGCCTCGACGGCTTTACTATTAAAGAGAATGGGGTACACGGTAACTGCAATAAAGATAGACCCGTACGTCAACGTCGACGCAAGCACTATGAGTCCTTATGCCCACGGGGAGGTCTTCGTCACGGAAGACGGAGGAGAGACGGATCTGGACCTAGGCCATTACGAGAGGTTCTTGCATCAAAATTTGACCAAGGACAACAACATAACCACCGGCAAGGTGTTCAGAGAGGTAATAGAGAAGGAGAGGAGAGGCGAATATTTGGGCCAAACGGTCCAAATAATTCCTCACGTAACAGATCAAATAAAGAGTATGATAAAGCAGGTGTCCAAGGACTTCGACGTAGCAGTCGTCGAAATCGGTGGGACTGTGGGAGACATAGAGGGCTTGCCCTTCCTTGAGGCAGCCAGACAAATGTGGGTGGAGAGGCCGGAAGGAGTCGTTTTCGTTCACGTGGCCTTGGTCCCAATACTTAGCACGACTGGAGAGCAGAAGACCAAGCCATTACAGCACTCAGTTCAAGAGCTTAGGAGGATAGGCATCCAACCCAACGCAATAATAGCTAGGTCTCCCAAGCCTCTAGAGCCCGAGGCTAGGAAGAAGATAGCACTTTACTCTAGCTTACCGGAGGAAGCGGTATTCTCTGACCCCGACGTAAGGTTCGTGTACGAAGTACCCTTAGTCTTGCTGAAACAAGGATATCACAAGAGGATAGCCCGTTTGCTCAAGCTCCAAGCCACTGAGCCCGAGTTGGAGGATTGGAAGGAGTTCGTAAATACGTTGAAAGAGTTAGAGGAGGGTCCAACCATAGCTATGGTTGGTAAGTACACTAAGTTGAAAGATAGCTACATGAGCATAATCGAGTCACTTAAACACGCTGCTGTAAAAGTTGGGAAGATGCCGAAGCTAAAGTGGATAGAGGTTAGAGAGGTAGAAAAGGGTAAGGTGGACTTAGAAGAGGCCTTGAAGGACGTGGACGGTGCAATAGTCTTACCGGGCTTTGGCGAGAAGGGTGCGGAGGGGAAGATAAGGACAATAAAAGAGCTCAGGGAAAGGGGGATCCCAACCCTGGGAATATGTTATGGTATGCAAATGATGGTTGTAGAAGTGGCCAGACACCTGGCTGGTTTAGAAGGGGCCAACAGCGAGGAGGTTGACCCAAACACCCCTTATCCAGTCGTCGCCTTGCTCAAGGAGCAGAAGTACGTCAAATACATGGGTGGCACCTTAAGGCTGGGGGCCAAGGCAGTAAGAATAATCAAGGGTACCAGGCTCTGGGAGGCTTACAGAAAAGAAGTCGTTATGGAGAGGCATAGGCATAGGTACGACGTCAATCCTAAGTACCTGGACAAGCTAGAGTCTGTCGGGCTAAGGGTTAACGCTTGGGATGAGAGCGGGACCATACCGGAGGGGATAGAGCTTGAGGGTCAGAGCTTCTACGGAGTTCAGTTCCACCCAGAGTACAAGAGCAGACCCCTCGAACCCTCTCCACTTTACACGTATTTTCTAAAGGATGTCCTTAAAAACGCCTAGCCGTTAAGTACACGCTCATAAATTACTTTTACTCCCTTATCTGTCATAGCTCCCATTACGGCTATGGCTTTCCCAGTCTTGACGTTAACGAATACGTTGCCGGGTGTGGCTACCATTGGGAAGAGCTTTTGGGCTAGCCTTAGATTAGCCTTGTTAGCCTTCTCTAGCACTTCCTTCGGTAATGTGACGTTTGATAACTTCATCTTACCTTCGTAAAGCTTCACTACGTTCTTCGCTATCTTCTCTTCCAAGGTAAAGAACTCGGAGAGCTTGCCCTTCTTAACATACTCGTTAAGCTGGTAGGCTAGCCTTAAGCTCTCTTCGAAGGCCGGAGCTCTCGTGTGGAACGCAACGACAATGGGTATTAGGTATATTTTACCTTCCTTTACATATTCAATTATTACCTTGCCACCTCCTTGCCTATAGAATAGGGCACAGTACGGACAGAACGGGTCTAGAAGCTCCACGACCCATACCTTGGCCTTGGGGTTTCCGAGACCCTTCGTTACGTTTAGCTCGTATAGAAGCTTAGTGTAATTTCCGTTATAGAAC
>WAOJ01000146.1 GCA_015521275.1 Desulfurococcales archaeon
GCATAAGCTATGGTGAAGGAGCTAAGGATACTGCAGTTTGTGGGAAGTACTTGGCAGTTACAACTGACCATCGCCTCTACCTCTACGACTTGAGCGATCCAGAGAATCCAAAAGAGATTTGGAAAGTTGGAGGATTTAATCTTGCTTGGCAAGTGGCCTTTAGCCCGGATTGTAAGTACATAGCGGTTGCTGATTGGGTTGGACAAAAGCTGAAGGTCTATAGGATTGATGGGAAATTGGTGCTGGAGAAGGATTATGGAACTGGTGTTTCTGCTGTAGCTTGGTGGAAGGATAGGATAGCTGTTGGGCTTTATGATGGAAGGATTTATGTGTATAGGGTTGAGGGGTATATGCTCCACCCTAATGTACTCACGATTGCGTCAACGCCAGTCACTACCGTTACGTCTGTGTTCACTGTTACAAAAACAGTCACTCAATCCCTCGTAAGCCTTAGCGTTCTCACGACAACAGTCACAAAAACCGTTACGTCAACCATCACAACTACTATAACCAATTGTACAGCATTAAAGATAGCTCCAGCGAGGAGGACAGAATATCAAGGAACTATAAACGGGCTCTCCTCGCCTTTGGTATCGCCGTTCAAGGAGCTGATAAAGATCTATGACGAAGTATCCAAAAGCTCCGGCTACAAAGCGATGCTGCTCAAGAAGCCATTCCAGAATAACATAATATACTTGGCAACGCTAACTCAGTTCAATGACTTATACAACCGTTTCATAGCTTTGAAATATGACCTCGAGATGTCTATTAAGGAGTTCAATGTTCTCCTCAAGAGTAAACTGAACTTCTCCAACGTGTACAAGATGATGAACTTGGTTCAGCGGGCAAAAGTTGACTTGGCCTTATTAAACAGTACATTCAACCAGATGAAGCACATAGTACTAAAGATGAAAAAGAATATGCCGTCAGTTAGCTGTAATACGACCAAAGCAATTGGGATTGTCGAGGGAATATTAAACGCACAAAAATAATAGATATAGTGAAGTATAACGAAAAAGCTATGAAAATGGGTGGCTTAGATAAGATAGTTAAGTGCTTGTTCAAGGATTCAATGACCAAGACCATAAATACGTTTAATAAACTGTCAAACGAAATTGAAAAAGAACTGAAGGAGTATAAAGTTATCTTAAAGGAGTACGAAGAGAATGTGAGATTACTCGGCATTAGGTGAGGAGGCCGTTCTTTGACGTCTTTTTAATCACGCTCTAACGATCCCCGTCGGTGCACGTAGTGGCAGACAAGGTGCTACTGCTCGTAGGCGATTCTTTGAGAAACGACACGCTGAGGAGCATTAAGGGCTTCAAAGACGTCAAACCGTTACTGCCGGCCTATCCTCAGACATCCGGAGCCACCTTTTCCCTCTCCTTCGGTCTTCACGCCTCTGAAGTGTTCTGGCCGGGCGAATATGATCCCTATGCTGAAATAATAGGAAACATTTCGCGTGATGTCGTGGACCCTACTTCGCTCTCCATTTTCTACTTCTTTAGGAAAACTGCAGAAATCATGAGCGACTCTTCCGTAGCCTACGCGATGAGGAAGGCCGGGGTCAGACCGTTATTGTTAAGGCAAATAGGTGTGGCTTTTGGCGTCTCGGGCTTTGAGGAGGTCTCTCCGGGCAATAGATTGTTAAACAAGACAGTCGCTAAGGGCCTTCAAGCTCTGGCGAGGGCAATCAGGTTTAAAGATGAGCCATTTACTCAGTTGGTACTCTTCAATTACTTTATTAGAATGTTAGGACCGTTAGGGAAAGAGTTAGGAAAGGGAGTTCCGAACGTCCACATAGACTTCATAGGCGATAGTATGATTAAATTCTTCAAGAAGTTGGGTGAAGAAAATAAGAAGCTTTTCGTATACGCTCACTTGTTCACTCCACATGCACCTTACATGTGCAGATTTATGTTAAACTTGAAATATACTGTAGCACATATGTTCTTGAGCTGGCTCTTCAGACCCTACAGTATAGATGAGGTCAAGTGGTGGTTCGATGAAAGGTGCAACCAGATAAGGGAAGCTATATTGAATAACGAGGTCCTAAAGGAAGCCTACAAGGAGTACTTGAGGTGCAACGAAGCCCTAGCGAGCTTTGCGGAAAGGTTAGTTGAGGAGTTAGTACCTGAGGGCTGGGCAATCATGATCACCGGCGACCATCCGGAGTTCTTCGGCGAGAGCTGCATGATAAGCCACCCTAGGGTCCCCCCTCTAGAGGAGGTAAGGGTTCCGTTCAGGGTGGCTGGAATGGAGAAGCCCGAAATAAATGCATATACTCAGATACCGGAGGTCGCAGCTAAGGAACTCGGAGTTGAATGGGAAGCCCCCTCGAAGGACGACGTAGTTTCATCTATAGTTACAATGGAGCCCAACTATATGGCAATAATGGTCGCTACTTACGAAAAGGACAAGGGACTGATCTACTTGTACGACAGCAAGGGGAAAGAGGTTTGGATAGGGGATGAGGGACTCAAGGATAAGATATTAGAGCACTTAGATAACGCTAAGAAGTTGAGGAAAAAGTGGTTGTTGAAGCTAAGGATTAGGAACAAGGTGAGGAGGAGGACACAATGATGAAGATTATATGCTACATAATCTTGGGCATCATACTCGTATACCTAGCAGTGATCACGTATAGCATTATCACGTTTAAAGAAGGCGTGAAGCTGGGGAGAAAGCTCGTGAAGGAACTCTTGGGCGAAAAATGAAACGATTCCTTCAAAAGGGTCAGTCGTCGAGCCCACCGGGGAGCGAAGAATGGGAGCACGAAAGAAAGAGGCCCCGCGTAGGGGCACAGCGGGGCTCAGGCCTAGGAAGAGGGCCACTAGCTTAGTTCCCAGAGTTAGGGGCTGGCCCAAGGTGGACGTAGCAAAGCCCTTAGCGTTCTTGGGCTACAAGGTAGGCATGACCCACGTGCTGATGGTAGATGACAGGGAGCACGTGGACACCGCTGGGCAAGAGATATTCGTTCCGGTCACTGTAATAGAGACACCTCCTATGGTCGCTTTAGGCGTGAGGGTTTACGGTTATGATCCGAACAGGGGGAGGTATGCCATAACCGAGGTCTGGAGGGACCCGAGCGAGGCCATAAAGTCTCAGTTCGGCGAAGAGGTTCTGAGGAAGTATTTGCTAGGCATGAGCAAGAGGCTCCCCCACATGGTTGAGCCCCTGGGCCCGAACAAGGGATTTGAGTTCAAAGTGCCTCAAAAGGAGTTGGACGTCGATGTAGAGAAGGTAGTGGACGTGGGCTTGATAATGTCTTCCATCCCCTTCTTGGCCGGAGGAGTTAGCAAGAAGGCCCCGGATATACTCGAAGTAAAGGTAGGAGGCAACCCAGCCGATGCGTTAGAGTATGCGAAGAACAAGGTAGGTAACTTGGTTGACGTGGAGGAGGTCATTGAGGCGGGGAAGTTCGTAGATATAATAGGAGTTACCAAGGGCAAGGGCTTCCAAGGAGTTATAAAGAGGTTCGGTGTGAAGGAGCTACCAAAGTGGCACAAGCACAGGAAGGGCTCTAGGAGAGTGGGAGCTAGGAGCTGGGGCAAGGGAACTTCAAGCTACGTCCCTCAGCCGGGTCAAATGGGCTACCACCGCAGGACCGAGTACAACAAGAGGGTATTGATGATAAGTGACGACCCCAGCAAGATAAACGTTAAAGGCGGATGGCTCCACTACGGCTTGGTGAAGAGCAAATACGTGGTGCTCGCGGGAAGCGTGTTCGGGCCCCCCAAGAGGCCCATAATATTGAGGCTCCCCGTGAGGCCCCCGAGCTGGGAGCCGCCCGGACCTCCCCCGATCAATTACATCAGCCTCTCCTCAAAGCAAGGTAACTGAGGTGGTGAGTTATGGAGAAGCAGTGGTTGGGTAACTTGTGGTTCCAAGCTAGGGTGTTCCAACTCATAGAGGATACCAAGAGGGGAGTGTACAACCTGAACGGAGAGAAGGTAGGAGAAGTAGAGTTGCCGAGGGTCTTCAGCCTACCCGTCAGAGAAGACCTAATAAGGAGGGCCTTCTTGAGCGCCTTCACCGCAAGGCTCCAGCCCAAGGGAAGGGACCCGATGGCCGGCAAGAGGACCACCGCTGAGAGCTTGGGGCCCGGAAGGGGCTTAGCTAGGATACCAAGGATAAAGGGGACTGCAAGAGGAGCCTTCGTTAACAGCACTAGGGGAGGTCACCTAGCCTTCCCTCCCAGACCTGACAAGAAGATACACGAGGAGATAAACAAGAAGGAGAGGCTCTTAGCGATAATGAGCGCCTTGGCCGCAACCGCCAAGAAGGAGTTCGTGGAGAGGAGAGGCCATGAAATATCCAACGTCAAGGAGTTCCCCCTAATAGTGGTGGACGAGTTGGAAAACGTAAACAGCGCAAAGCAGTTGAGAGAAGTGTTCGAGAAGTTGGGAGTCTGGGACGACGTGGAGAGGGCCTCCCAGTGGAGGCAGAGGAGCACCAAGGGCAAGATGAGGGGAAGGAGGTACAAGAAGAGGGTAGGACCCTTAATAATAGTGAGCAGCGAGGAGGCTAAGGTTAGGAACGCCGCCGGCGCCTTCCCGGGAACGGACGTAGTGGCCGTAAATCTGCTGAGCGTTAAGCACTTAGCTCCGGGAGGCGTTCCGGGCAGGCTGACCATTATAACCCAGAAGGCCTTGGAGGAGATAGGGAGGAGGTTCTCACCATGAGGGCTCCGGAAGACGTAATTATAAGGCCCCTACACACCGAGAAGGCAGTAATGCTAATGGAGAAGTACAACACCTTGACCTTCATAGTAAGAAGGGACGCCACCAAGCCAGAAATAAAGCACGCTGTGGAGAAGCTCTACGACGTTAAAGTGGTGAAGGTGAACACCCTCATAACGTCCAAGGGAGAAAAGAAGGCCTACGTGAAGCTCGCGCCGGAGTACGAGGCGACGAAGATAGCGAGCCAAATAGGGCTCATATAAGGTTTTTATTCAACGTATCCGAGCTTCCTCAACCTCTCCTTTATCTCCTCGACTTCCTTCTCGTCCACGTTAACGTCGTAAGCGCTTATAGCCTCTTCAATTAGGAACTTCAAGAATTCTTCCACGCTCGAGTAGCCCGACTCCTCGGCCACCTTGAGGAGCTTTGCCATGGTTACGTCATCCAGCTCGAGGGTTAACTTAGCCATGCTCGCCTCCCCCGACCTTCTCCAGGATGAAGTCTAAAAGCTTCTTAGCGCTCTCTTCCACGCTCTCCTCTTCTGTATTTATTAACAAGTCCGGGTTCTCCGGCTCTTCGTAGGGGTCGCTTATTCCAGTGAAGTTCTTTATTTCACCCTTCAAGGCCTTCTTGTACAAGCCCTTCGGATCCCTCTTCATCACCTCTTCGAGGGAAGCCTTCACATAAATCTCGTAGAAGGGCACCTCCTCGGAAATTATTTTCCTAACCTCCTCCCTCACGTCCCTATAGGGAGATACAAAGGAGCAGAGCGTTATTACTCCGTTCCTAGCCAAGAGCCTAGCTATCCAAGCCACCCTCCTCAAGTGTCGTGCTCTCTCTTCCTTTGTAAAGCCCGCTTCGGGATTTATGGTCTTCCTGACCCAGTCCCCGTCGAGCACTTCGACCTTATAACCCATCTTCTTCAGTTCCTCGGAAACTTTCTTGGCTAAGGTTGTTTTCCCCGAACCGGGCAGGCCGGTGAGCCAGAAGACTGGGGCCTTGTCAAGGCACTTCTCCATCAATCAACCCCCTAAGGACTTCTGAGACCTCGTGGGCTTCAATAATTCCCTTGTAGCCACTCGTCCTCCCCTCCGGATCGTATACGCTCAGTATTCCATACCAATCGTGAACCGCGTCGTCGGCGCCCTTGTCGTTTCTATCGAGATAAAGCGTATTCCAGCCCACCGTTCCGACTGGCCTCCAGTTCAAGTCGTCCAAGTAAACCATTAGGTCTGGGGGGTCGCCCTTCACCTCTGGGTAAAGCTCCTCAGGCTTGTAGACCTCGTTCTTCCAAGCCTCTCCCTCAGGACCCTTAATCTTTAACATTTCCTTCCTCAAGTCTTCTCTCAACGCTTCGTAGTCCTTTTCCTCGACTATTCCGTATTTCTCCCTACCCTTCAAGTTTATGAAGACCCTGGAGTAGTAGCCTCCCCAAGCCCAAGCGTAAGTCTTGTTCCAGTCTATCATGTCTTCCTTTAGGTCCTCGCCTTCCTTGGGCTCCCTCTTTAAAGCCAGGAAGCCCTTTTCCTTTAGCCACTCATTTATTACAAATGCTCCTCTCATCGGCTTTATTCCGTGATCGCTCAAGAATACTATTATACTATCCTTCAAGGGACCTTCTATCATCTCGGCGAACCACTCGTCAACCATCCTGTAGACCTCCGGAATAACGTTAAGTTCCTCGTTCTCCTCGTACTTAGGGTGGTCCTTGTCGAAGTACCTTAAGAAGGCGTGATGAGCCCTGTCTATGCCTATTTCCACGTATATGAAGAAGTCCCACTTCTTCGTATTAGCCAGATACTTGACTATTTTCAAGTGGTTATCGACCATCTCTAATAGTTCTCTCTTCACTCTGGGCTTGTCGTCGCTCCTATAGGTTATGTCGAATATGGGCTTGAGACCCCTCCTTTCCAGTTCAATCCTCAGCGTGGGAGGGTATGCCCAGTTCGTAGCAGTGGAAGGGGTGGTGAAGTCCGTGACCAAGTAGCCGTAAACGGGCTTTGGGGGATAGGTTGGAGGTACCCCGAAGAGGGCACTCCTCTTCCCCTTTTCGGCAGCATAATCCCACACAGCCTTCTCCTTTATGTACCTTGAGTTTACTATGTAGTAGTCGAAGGAGCCGGGCTTCCTATGCCTAAAGCCGTAAACGCCCAGCTCCCCAGGGGTCTTGCCAGTGAACATGACCATCCAAGCGGGTATGGTTATTGGTGGATAGCAGCTCCTCATCTTCCACTTGCTTGCCTCATCCAAGTACTTACTTATGTTTGGGAAGTACTTCTTGCCTTCCTCGTAGAAGTACTTGGGGGGCATTGAATCTAAACCCAATACGAAGACCTTCATGTCGTTCACCTCACGAACGGGTCCTTGAAGGAGAGCACCACTTCCGCTACTTCGGGCCTCATCATATACTCGGGTGGCTTCTTGCCCTCCATTATCATCTTCCTAAGCTTCGTGCCACTTATCCTTATCCTGTACTCCTCTGGGTGAGGGCATATCTTCTCATTGACCATCTGACCACACTTCTTACAATAGAACGCCTCCCTCACAAAGAGAGGTATTATGCCTAAGTCCGGGAACTCCTTAAAGAGGTCCCAGGCCTCGTAGGGACCGTAATAGTTACCAACGCCGGCGTGGTCCCTGCCTACGATGAAGTGCGTGGCCCCGAAGTTCTTCCTAACTATTGCGTGATGGATGGCCTCCCTAGGTCCGGCGTACCTCATTTCCATCCTTAGCACGGAGAAGGCCACGGAGTCCTTTGGATAGTAGTGCTTTATTAATGCTTCATAGGCCTTTATTATTACTTCGTCCTTGAAGTCGCCGGGCTTCTTCCACCCGACCAAGGGGTTTATGAAGAGGCCGTCAGTAAAGGTCAGTGCGGCCTTCTGGACGTACTCGTGGCCCAAATGGGGGACGTTTCTGGTTTGAAAAGCAGCTATCCTCTTCCAACCCCTTTCTGAGAACAGAACTCTGGTCTCTTTAGGCCAGAGCCTATAGCGCTCGAACGGCTCCGGCATTTCTTTTATCATTAGTATTGGACCGCCTACTAAGTACTCCTTCCTTGAGTATGTCCTAGCCACTCCCGGGTGGTTTGGGTCCGTTGTCTTAAACACTTTCTTGGCGTATTCCTCCTTGTCCCAAGGATAAATTTCTTCAACATAAAGTATTGCCAGGGGTTCGCCTTTGTAGTAGAGCGCCACCTCGTCACCCTCCTTTACATTTTTCTTGAACTCCTCGTCCACATCCAAGACTATTGGTATGGTCCACGGCAAGTCGTTGCTGAGCCTCATGTTATCTAATACGCTCTGATAGTCTTCTCTTGTTAAGAAGCCCTCTAGGGGAGAGTATACTCCGTGAGCTATGTTGGCTACGTCAGCCGCTAAGCCCTCGCTCAACTCAACCTTATACATCTCCTTAGCCTCTTCAGCCAACCTCTTGGCGAGCTTCTCGCTCGCGAGCCTCTCAACCAACCTTCCTCCGTGGGGCTTAGAAACCATAGAACCCATCACCTCACAAGTATCCGAGTCTCCTCAACCTCTCCTTTATCTCTTCCTTTTCTTCCTCCGGTATGTCGGAGTTGAGGAGCTCCTCTTCAACCTCGCTCAACTTTTCCCTTAGCAAGTTTACCGCCAACGTGACTGGGTCTTGACCTAACCTCTCAGCGTCTTGCTTCAACCTCTCATAAAGCGACTTTGGAATTCTCAGCTCCGCGTACTCCAAGGCCCTTCGCGCCCCTTCGAAAGAGGGTTTAATCGGATAAATAATGTCCCGAGAGGGATGATGACGCGAGTCTTAACGTGGTTCTTAGTGGGCTTCTTCGCGGGCTTGGGAGACTACGCTTTTGCGATAGGCTATGGGCTGTGTGCTTCCATAATAGCGGTCTCCGTACTGAACGTGAGCCCGAAGCACGCAGTCGCCGCCATAGTCACTTCCCAAGCCATATCCTCCTTACCGGCCGTCTTGTTCCACTATAGGGCTAGGAACATAGAGTCGTTGAACGTTCCAAAGCCACTCTTGTATTTCATAGGGTTCACGTCGTTATTATCGTTCATTTTCGCGGAGCTAGTCGCAAACATACCTAAGAGCATGGAAAGGATCTTATATACGCTTGTGTTGCTGAGTGCGTTAATATTGATGGAGGTTAAGAAGAGGTTCAAGATAAGGAATAGATACGCGATACCGTTGTTCTCCTTGTTGGCCGCGCTCGACAAGAGCGTCGTCGGAGGAGGTTTGTCCCTAATCTTCGTCATGGTTCAGTCTTCCTTAGGAATAAACTTAGCTAGTGCCATAGCGACAGTTCCGCTCTTAAAGCTCTTACCCACGCTATCCACTTTTGTGGGATACTTGTTTTCCTTAAAGCATTTCCCTTGGATAGAGACCTTAGCTATGACTTGTGGCGCAATAACAGCTACTCCCTTATCCTCTAAACTCCTTAACCGCTTCAAGCCCTCCGACAATTTCCTTAAACTCATAATAATTATAGCTATACTCTTGAATACCTTGAGGGAGGTCTTGGGCCTATAGTCTTTATCCGAGTTGGAATAGGGTAAACGGTGAACGGTTGTGGAAACTCTCAGAACCTTGTCTCCCGCTCACGTGAAGAAGGCTAAGGTGGTGGAAAAACCTTGGGGAAAAGAAATATGGATCGCTGACGAGCCCGAATACGGAGGGAAAATAATAGAAATAAAGAAGGGGTACTCCACCAGCGTCCACTACCACCAGAAGAAAAAGGAGACCATTTACGTCGACAAGGGCAAGCTGAAGGTCAGGAGCGGAGAAGAGGAATTTGTGGTGAACGAGGGAGAATCAATAACCATAGAACCCTTCACGGTACACCAGCTCATAGCCTTGGAGGACGTGCGCTTGATAGAGGTATCGACACAACCCTTGAACGAGAGGGTTAGGCTAGAAGACCCCTATAAGGGGCTTAGGAGCCCAGAGGACAAATAAAAACCTTTACCTTATTAAGGCTCTCAACTCGTTTATGACCTCTTGCCTCAACGCCTTGGATAAGGGAGCGTAGCCCAGTCTGGTGGCGGCCTCTTGGAGCTTGTCGTTTAGCAAGTATATGGCGAACTGAACCAGTTGCTTTAGCTTTGGAGAGTCTCTGAAGAATATCATGTAGGGCACGGCAACTATCGGGTAAGAGTCCTTGCCGGGAGCTAAGACCAAGGCGTCGGCAAAGGCATAAGGCGCGTGCAAGATGCAAACCCACTTACTCATAGCTCCCTTGGTGGCGGCCTCTATGGTCTTCGGAGAAGGCAACACGAAATAGCCGTCCGCATTCTTTAGGGCGGCGATGGGCAAGCCAGCTTTCATGGCGTAGGCGTACTCCACGTAACCTATGCTGTACTTCGTTATCCTCACAGTCTCGGCCACTCCTTGGTTCTTGGGAGCTCCAACGCCGTTGCCCAGCTTGTCTACGGGCCAGTTTATTATCAAGTGGGAGCCTATCTTTCTGGCCCACTCCCTGGAGCTCTTGCTCAAGTACTTGGTAAAGACAGCCGTAGTCCCGGAAGCGTCCGACCTATGTACAGCTACTATAGGTTTGTGGGGCAAGAGCCTAGCCACCTCCGGCGTCTGGAGGGCCTTTATCCTGGGGTCGTCCCAGTACCTTATCTTGCCCATGTATATTTCGGCCAAAACCTTCCCGTCCAGCCTGAGTACGTGGCCCCTCAGCTCCGGGACGTTGTAAATGACTACGACTGCTCCAGCTATTACCGGGACGTGAATCACTTGCCTCCTCTCAAACAACAACTTACAGTAGCTCTGTTTTGGCAAGGGCACGTCGCTGCCCGCGAAGTCCATTAGGCCATTCAAGAGGTTTGAGATTCCCGCGCCACTACCTACACCTTGGTAGACCACGTTGGCTCCGCGGTAATAGTAAGCCGCCACGGAGATGTAGGGATAAACGAAGGTTGAGCCGCTACCGTGGATGGTTAGTGCCATGGACGCTAGGGCTAGGGCTACGAACGTTAGGACTACCTTTCTCATACAACCACGCTCTCATGGGTTTGGCGAACCGGGAAGGTAATAACTTTTCATGAGATAGCCTTTGTGATTTTAGTTTCTTAGCTTCCTAAACTCACTACCATCTGAGACACTTATTAGTTTTCATGCTATGGGAACCTCAAGACGAAGCCGGCTGCAGCCTTGGAACCGGCCAACCTCTTGGCGTACTCACCCGAGCAGTGAATGGGGTGAAGTTCCTTAGCTCCCATGCTTTTTAAGGCAGAAATTACGCCCTCGACGACTCTCTTGGGTTTTCCAAAGAGGTGAAAGCCGCCCATTACTAGCTTAGGCTTGAAGCCCAAGTCCTTCACCACGCTTGCATAAATGTTTTGAACGCCGGGGTGACTGCAACCGACCAGCAATACTTGACCGTAGCCCTCAACATCTATTACCAAGCCCATTTCCCTTATTCCGTAGGCCTCTAAGGTCCTGGTGGCGTAAATGCCGTTATATATCTCGTATGCTTCTGGCTTGGACTTGCCCTCTATTGGAAAGTACGGGTCGTGGGGCGAATAAACCTCCTTAGCGTTGACC
>WAOJ01000147.1 GCA_015521275.1 Desulfurococcales archaeon
ACCTACAGCCTAGCAAAGCCGAAGCCGTGCCTCTATCCCAAGGACCGATCAGCCTTGGTCATAAACATATTCGGCAAGGTATACGTAATACCTCCGGGCAAGCCGGTCAAGGGCGACTGGGGAGAGGCCAAGTACGTGTCGAAGTGCAACGAGGCCGAGGGCTACGTGAAGTTCAAGAGCGGCCTCGTCTTAAAGATATATGGAGAGAAGAACGGAGACATAAAGGTGGAAGCACAATACGGCGGTCAAGACTGTGAAAAGGTGATCAAGCACAAGCCGGTGCTGCCATACGTTGGCATAACCTTATCGTTGAACAAGGTAATAGTGAGTGCTTACGGAAGGATTCTGGTCATAAACTTCCCAGAGCTCACGTGCGAGATGGTCAGCTAAGCCTCCTTATTTCCTTGTCGCCCGAGAGCCAGTACTCACCGTCAACCCTTTTTTCCAGCTTCCAGACGGGGGCCTCGTGCTTTATCCTCTCCAATATCTCCCTTGCAGCATTGAAGGCTTGATCCCTTGTTTCCGAGGATACGGCTATTATGAGCGTCTTCTCTCCCACTTTCCTAGGACCCTCGAACTGGACCACGTAAGCGTCTTGGGCGCCGTGCCTCTCCAAGGCTTGTTCAATTATTTTTTCGACGAAGGCGGGGAAGTCTGGGTGGACTTCGTAGACGAGTTCCTTAACCTTACCTCCCTTGGGCTTTACGTAGCCGACGAACACTACCACCGCGCCCGTTTCTTCTTCGAGGACCTTAGAAACGGCTTCGTCTATGCTGAAGTCCCCTCCCGTTACCAGAACCCTTCCCCTGCCCCCTGATGCGGGAGGCACGACGTGAACCTCGCCCGCAACCGGCTCCTCGTCCTCCGCATACCTCCCGTTGACCAGTATCACGGGCTCGGGATAGCCCTTCGGGAGTCTCTTCTTCACCATCTCCTTTAGGTCCTTTACCTTCGTCCCTTCGGGAACCTCGAGGACCTCTTCCTCTCCGAAGAGGTCTTTGTATAAGGCGTAAAACTTCAGCTTGAGCTTCATGGGGCACCGTTAAATGCTTCCGCAACCCCCTTTTAATGGGTACTAGGTAGTGAAGAGAATAGCCCCCGAGGAGGCTAAGGGGATAAGGAAAAGCCTCGACCTCTGGGACTACATGGACAAGGTAAGGCCAATAGTTAAAGACGTAAGAGAAAGGGGACTGGAAGCGGTAAAGGAGTACAACTCAAAGTTCGACCGATATGAAGGAGAAGCTGTAATAGATCCGAGTGAGTTAAAAGCTGATGAGAATCTCGTGAAGTTCTTTGAGGATGTCTTGAACCAGCTCGCTTCCTTCCACTCTTACATAATACCGAAGGACACCTTCTTCTCTAAGAACGGAATAAAGGCTATAGCCCTCTGGGAGCCCGTAGAGAAGCTAGGAGCTTATGCTCCGGGAGGCCTTTACCCATATCCCTCAACGATACTCATGACTGCCGGCGTGGCGAAGGCACTAGGAGTGAAAGAAGTCGTCTTGGCAACTCCCCCCAAGAGCTTGGAAAGCGAGGCCGTTAGGGCAGCAATAAAGGCTTCGAAAGTTGACAAGGTAATAGCCGCTGGGGGAGCCCATGGAATAGCTGCGTTACCTTATGTCTTCAACGTGGATAAGGTAGTTGGGCCAGGAGGGCCCTACGTCCAAGCAGCAAAGCTGTTGGTCTCAGCTCACGTACCGATAGACATGGTTGCTGGTCCGACGGAGCTGGTCGTGATAGCGGATAAAGGCTCTGACCCAGAGGAGGTAGCCTTCGATATGCTCGCTCAGGCTGAGCACGGTCCCCTAAGCTTCGCCTTGCTCTTGAGCCCTTCCGAAGAACTTATAGAGGCGGTTGAAAAGATAGTTGATAAGGAAAACGTCGAGGGCGAGCTTTACGCGTCCAAAGTAAAGGACGTCAACGAAGCCATAAGGATAACTTCGGAAATAGCCCCGGAGCACGTGGCTCTCTACGTCGATTCCTACGAGGTCCCGGTGGCTGGGGCGATATCCCTAGAAACTCCGAGCCCCTTACTGGACTACGCCGCCGGACCTAACCACGTCTTGCCCACCTCCGGCTGGGCAAGGGGGAGAGGTCCCTTAGGGCCAACGGACTTCATGAGGTGGAGGGCAGTAGTTAAGGCTTATCCTGAGGCCAAGAGGTTGGCAGAGCTAGCCCTAAAGCTGGCCGAAATGGAGGGAATGAAGTATCATGCTAAGGCACTAATGAAGCTCTTGGGCCGATGACTGGCCGAACCACCGGTCGGAGGGGTGAAGACGGCGCTCTGTAAGGAGGCCTCAGTCCATCCACTTCTTTATCTTGTACTTTACCCCTAAACTCTTGGCGAAATCCCTCCAGATCGGCTCCTCTTCCTCGCTCAAGTGGCCTTCCTTGTGACAGTACTTGGAACACCAGTCCTTATCTCTTGGGTTCGTGAGCGGCTCGGTGACCAAGGGGTTTATTACTAAGGTTACTTTATCGGGTTCAAACTTTTCCACTATTTCCTTTATTGTGTCTAAGTGCTTTACCGTTAAGCCCTTTGCAACTGGAACCCTTAGCTCTACCGGTATGCCAAGCCTGGCGAGCTTTGAGACGCACTTCAAGTAATTCTCCCAGAAGGTCTTGGCAGTTGAAGGAGGTAAGCCGGAAAGTTCCTCGAAGGGAACCTTTATGTCCGTTGCGACGTGGTCCGCGAGATCTACTAACTTCAGTGCCGCCGGAGTAGTACAATTGGTGTTCAGTGAGAAGGGCACCCCATGTTTCTTAGATATTTCAGCTATCTCCTTTACCAGCTGGGGCTGTAAGGTCGGCTCTCCTCCAGTCAAGTGGACCATGTCCACGAACTCCTTGGCGTCCTTGAGCTCTTTCTCGAAGAGCAATGGTTCCCAGCCCATGCAATCTTGCCACTCAGCTTGTCTCCAGTTGTGACAGAAAGGGCACTTGAGGTTGCACCCACAAGCCCAGACAGTGAAGGTTATCTTGCCCACCACATCCACTAATGAGAACGGCTTCCAGCCGCCGACCTGGAGCACTTCAAGCTTCAAAGCCATGATACAGCCCACCTATGTGATTAGTTTTTGAAGGAATATAAGGTGAGGGAGGGGATCACGTAAGTGTTCCTTAGACCGGTATTGGTGGCCTCATCTTCGCCCTCTTTGCCATAGATATCATCATTTTTTCGAGCACATCCTTTACCAACGGGGCTAACCTTCCCGGAATGGCTGTCCTCCTTATGACGCTTACTCCGTCTTTGGGACCTAAGGATATGAAACATATGGTGTTCTGAGCGGTTAGGAAAGGCTCATAAGGCTCTTTCTTCTCCTTGATCATGTGTAATATAGCGTACCACCCGTGCCTCATGGCTTCCTCGGCCATCTTCAAACTCTTTGATGAAGAAGCGTCGCCCGCTACGTAAATTCTCTTGCAGCCCTTAGCCCTCAAGTATTCATCCACTTCTATGAAGCCTCTCCTAGCCTTAGTAGCGCAAGGGACTTCTAGGCTAGGCCCTTGGACGCCGGCGGCCCATATTACCAAGTCCGCATCGAACTCCTTGCCGTCCTTCGATATTACCTTACCGTCCTCCACTTTTGATACCAAGGTGTTCAAGTAATACTTTATCTTATGCTTCTTCAAGAGCTTGGCTATCAAGGGCCTGACCTTTTTGCAAGGTAAAGTGGGGGCCAGCTCTGGAGCGCCCTCCAAGATAAATATTTCGTAATCGGTCAAGCCGGCTTCTCTGGTCCAAGCCAGCTCCCCCGCTGCCTCCAAGCCCACTAAACCGGAGCCCACTATGGCTATCCTAGCCCCCTCGCCTATTTCATCGAGCCTCCTCTTTATTTCTCTTGCATGAGAAACTCTGTACAATGGGAGGACCCCTTGGACCGGCATCCAAGGCTCCGAGCCGGGAGCCAGCACCGCGTAATCCGCCTCTATAACCTCTCCCTCGGTTACTACCTTGACTTTGTTGCCTTCCTCAATAACCTTCAGCGCTTTCTCTGGAACTAAGTCCCACCTGAAGGAGGGCTTAACCGCCAAGTCCTCCGGCCTCCTCCTTCCGCTCAAGATCTTGGCTAAGGAAGGCAAGTACTCGAAGCGTGGCGGTCCCACTTGTACTATCTCTAAGCCGTACTTCTCTGCTGCAGTAGCAGCGGAAAGGCCCCCGAAGCCCGTTCCCACGATAGCTACTCTCATAGCTTTTCCCTTACCATTTCGTCGCTTTACTTAACCCCTTATATTATTGCGAAAGGGCGACTCAATGAGGTTGAAGGATTGCTTGAGGGAGAAGCTGGGCGAGGGCGAATGGCCACGCTCCTTCTCAATAGTAGGCGATATAGCAATTATCTCTTTGAAGGACGAAAAGCTACTCGACTACGGGAAGGAGATAGCAGAATGCATAATGAGCATACAGAAGAGGGTTAGGGCTGTGTGGGCCAAAGTGGAAACCCAAGGCGAATACAGGATAGCGAAGCTTATCCATTTGGGAGGGGAGAAGAGGACGGAAACCATTTACAAGGAACACGGAATGAGGTTTAAGTTAGATATTTCCAAGGTTTACGTTAACCCCTCCTTAGCAGAGGAACACGCCACGATAGCCAAGAGGGTTAGGGACGGGGAAATAGTTTTGGACGCCTTCTCGGGGCTGGGCTTCTTCTCATTCCATATTGCCAAGAATGCAAACGTCAGGTCGTTTGCGGTTGATATAAATCCTTACGCCATAAAGTACATGATAGAGAACATAGAGCTGAACAAAAAGTTACTCAAAGGAGAGATAATACCTATTATGGGGGACTTCAGTAAGGTTTCAGATTCATTCAAGGACAAGTACTTTGATGTAGTTATAATGAATTTACCGCACAAGTCCTTAGACTATTTACCCATAGCGAGGAGGTTAGCGAAGAGAGAGATAATCATTTACGTAGTCATCGAAGATAATAGGGCGGAGGAGTTAAGCAAAAGGCTTGGAGCTTCTGAGGTAAAAAAGGTACTTGACTACGCCCCTAGGAAGGGCGTGTGGAGGCTTATCCTCAAGCCCTAGAGCGCTTGGCCCTCTTGCCCAGTAGTCCGGCGAGGGCAGCTGCCGCTAGGGCGACGCCGCTTATAC
>WAOJ01000148.1 GCA_015521275.1 Desulfurococcales archaeon
AGCTTCTCCCCCGCTGCCTATGGGCTTCTTTATGCTCTTCTTAAAGCCTCCTCTGGGTGGATGGAGGCGGAAGAAGGGCTTTATGGCATCTTGCTTGTGGAACACTACCTCACCGTTGAGTATTTTCTCTGCGAGTTCTTCGAAGCTATTTACACCGAACTTCTCTTTTATGTACTCTATGGTGAGCTTCTTGTCTCCGGGCGCTCTTCCTCTAACCTCCAAGAGCTTAGCCAAGATCTCCTTGTTTATTTCTCCCCACGTTATCCAAGCTTGAGCCTTCCTAAGCATGTTCTCTATGCCCGGTAAGTCTGCCGGGTAAAGCGACGCGGAGTACCTCCTCAGAAGCCTCAAGTTCTGGAGGGTCTTCTTCACGTCCGGCGGGGTATCGGGCTCGCCCCTAATCCTTATTATTAAGTACATCTTCTTCATGACTCTTCACCCCCTTAGACCCAGTCCCAAGGTGCGTAGAACTTGGTTGTCTGCTTTAGCGCGTTTAGGGTTGCCTTGGCGAAGTTGTGGGTGGTCCTAGTTTCGCCCTCGGTGTGAGTCCACACGTCTTGAATTCCGGCGTACTTCAAGACAGTCTTGGCCACGTCACCGGCTACTAGGCCGGTTCCTCTGGGGGCTGGCTTTAGGATTACCTCAACACTTCCGCTCTTACCTCTAACGGTGAAGGGTACGCTGTGTGGCTCACCACAAGTGCACTCCCAGCTTCCACAGCCTCTCCTAACCGGAACTATGTTCAACTTCGCGTTAGTCACAGCCTTTTGAATGGCGAACCTCATTTGCTTGGCCTTGCCCATTCCTAGGCCCACTATACCGTTCATGTTGCCAACAACTACTAGCACCCTGAGCCTCGTTATCCTTCCAGCATCGGTAACCTTCTGAACCAAGCTGACGTTTAGGACTTCGTGCTTCAAGTCGGGGACCAAGTAATCGACTATTTCAGGCTCCAATATCGGTAGGTTCTTTTCGAATAGCTCGTAAATACTCTTTATCTTCCCCTCCTTAACCATTCTACCTACTCTTGTCCTAGGGACCCATTCTTCCAAGCTCACTGACATCTTTCAACACCCCCGGCGCCTTCATTGAGTGGCTTTATAGTCTTCGATAATGCGGTTCTTTACCTCCTCGAAGTGTTCTGGGTACTTCTCCGGTTCGAAGCCCTTTTGTAACAACGTCGCAAACCTCTTGCGGTACTCTTCTGGATTCTCGGCCTTCAGCTTCTCAGCGTATTGGGCTATGTGTTCACCTTTGATCCTCTCTTCTGAGGGCACTACCTCCTCTCCCACGGGCACTTCCAAACCCACGTCGTTCGCAGCCTTTATGGCTGCAAATACCCTAGCGCCCTTTGTAGCCTTGTGAAGGCCTATGTCTGGAGCAGCGTACTCTATCCCGGCCTTCTTCGCTCTTAGAGCGGCTAACAAGCCGGTCAAGTAGACGGCGGGCAACGAGTTACCGGAGCCCTTCCAGCCGTACTTCTTCTCCAGCTCTCTGGAGTGTGCGGCTGCCACTACCTTATCTCCCTCCGGCGCGAACTGGATCACTTGGACCCAGACGTACTTGTTGGTCTTCCTAACCACGAATCTGGGGTGTTTGCTCAGTACCATCCTGTACCTCTTATGGTAGTTGGTCTTACCTTCCCTCCTTCTCCTCCTCGGAACCTTATACCTAGGTCCGTGCGCCACCTCACCTCACCTCAATACCATACCTCTCCTTCAAGTGCATCTTAAGGGAGCTCAAGCTATCGAACATTCCGCCCTTGGCCTTCATGTACAGTTCTCTGTACGTCTTCCTATCTATTATATCGTGATCCCTCAAGTACCTCAAGAATCTCCTTATCTTCCTTATCCTGTACATCCATGCCTCCTTGGGGTCTTGCCTAGCGGTGGCTTTGCCCTTCCTCTTCCCGTAGCCCCTCCTCCTTCCCTTCTTCCTTTGTTCATGCCTCACTTTCCACCTAGCTCTGGAATTACCCTTCTCGGGCTCAACCTTTATTACTCCCTTCTTTATGAGCTTTCTCACGTCCTCCTTGGAGACGACCTCTCCTACTTCTTCGAGCTTCCTATGGTCAATCCATATTCTGCTCTCCCCTACGCCGAGGACCTCCGCCGCGAGCTTGGCGACCTTGTCGGCCCTCATCACTTCTTCACCTCCTTAACGTTGGGATTGGCCACCCTTATGCCCAGCTCTTGTGCCTTTTTAATTATCTCTAGTCTCTTCCTCTTCCCCACAGAACTGGCTATGTATACTATGTGTTTATTCTTATCGACCTTTTCTAAGTCCTTGACGTTGTGGACTATTATGGGCTCTAAGCCGCTCGGATGGAGACCTCTAACCTCCTTTGGGGTCCTATAGCCTATCTTGACTATTGGGGGATAGCCTTTCAATTGTAACCTGCTTTTATTGTCGTTGCCCTTGGGTTTCCTCCACTTGTAGCCCCTCTCCAGCCTCCAGTACCTCCACCAGTGATACCTTATGAACTCCGGTAAGTCGTTCCTTATCTCAACTGCCTTCTTCATTGCCTTCCTCTTCTTCCTTATTTCTTTGAGTACTTGCTTCCTCTTTTCCATTATCTCGTTCAAGTTCATTATGCCATCACCTCCTTCTGGTAAATGTATATACCATCCATGAACACCCTGCGATCGAAGTCCTTTATTTTGGTAGCTTGTTCTATATTAGCAGCCGTCTGAGCTACCTTTTCGATGTCTATTCCTTCTATGACCAAGTCCCTACCTTGAACCTTCACGGTAACTCCAGGCAAGATCTTGGCTATCCTGGGGGCTTTCTCTCCTATGAAGTTGTGTATTTCAACTCTGTCTCCAACTATTTTGACGTTTATAGGGAAGTGCGAGAATATGATCTTCATTTTATACCTCCAACCCTTGCTCACTCCGGTTATCATGTTCTTTATGTGCGCGGCTACAGTGTTCACCAGAGCCTTCCTCTTCCTGTTCGCGAAGAACGTCTCTACCAGGACAAACTCCTTCCCATCCTTCTCGAACTTTCTAATCCTGATGCCCTTTGCGTGCGAGAAGTCCCTCTCCAGCTCTCCCTTGGGACCCCTCACTCTGACCTTGGGACCCTCTATCTCGACGGTCACTCCCTCTGGTATCTCAACGAGTGAGTGGACCCAGACTGCTTTGGCCATAATTCGGTTCCCCGGAGGCGAGGACCAATAGGGGATATTAAGGGATTGTTCATGTAGCGATTAACAAAGCCTTACTCATAAATCAAAAAAACTTAGCCGACGATGACTATGTTCTCCTCGGGGTAACCCATCTCTACCAGCAGCTCCTTCACCCTATCCCTGTGATCTCCTTGTAGTTCTATCTTGCCGTTCTTCACCGTACCCCCAGTCGCAAGTTTGCTCTTCAGCTTTTTCGCGAGAGCCTTCATCCTCTCATTATCCAAGTTTAGGCCCTCGATGATGGTTACTTCTCTGCCCCACTTCCTCTTCTCTACCTTTATCTTTATTAGCATCTGGTTCTCCATCATTAGTTGCTCGCATAGCTCTGGTGGCAAGCCTCCACAAACGGAGGGGTCTAGCGTCCCCATCTTCAGCCCTTCGGTTATCACAGGCTAATGTTATCTTTTAAAATCTTAACGGAATGGGTTCGAAGGGTCTGGAGGGTGTCGGCTGAAAAGGAGGTCTTGTACAAATGTGCTAGGTGCGGTCATATAGTAACGAAGAGCGAACTAGAAAGCATGGGACTTGGCATAAAGTGCCCCAACTGTTATTATAAGATTTTATATAAGGTAAGAACGTCCGGCAGTGTATGCGTGAAGGCGGTCTAAGCCGGATGATCGTGTCTTCGATCTCTGAAGGATGATGAGTGTAGCCCGCGAGTGACTCAAAAAGAAAAAAAAATGTAATGGGAAGGAGGTCGTATGCGAGTTGAGAAGTGCTACCGTTAGGGTTGGTGTCCAGCTCTCGAAACAGTTGGACGCTCAGAGGATGGTAGATTACGCAGCTACCAAAGGTCTGATAACATTTAAGGTTTACCCTCGCGAGACAGGTTTTGACATAATTTCTCCCGAACCAGGGTTGGTGGTGGTCAGAGGATTCGAGAACGAGGTTGAGTACAAACTCTATATGACGAACGACGCATCAACGCTAACCATAATAATGTATTTCAACAAGAGTATAATGCCGGCCAAATACTTGGCAGAAATGTTAGAACTTCTGAGGGCTGGAGGCGCTTCTGAAAAGGATATCATGGCTTCGGAAGCCTCTGTCGTTGTATATGAGGAAAGGGCACTGCCTACCTTTGCGACTACAAAGAAGGAGTATTTGGGCGAGGCAAGAGTAAAGGGCTTGACGATATATATTAGTAACGGTATGGTTGTACTAACCCCGATAAATAATAATAGCGATAGGACCATAGTCACTATCATACTCAAGGGACCTTGGCCAGACATCAAGAGACGGGTTTTGGTTTTAGACTCCCTAGTCGAGGAAGCCTTTGAGGTGGTTGACGAGTGGAGTTCTCAGAAATAAAGGTTGTTGCGGCTGACGTCGATGGAACACTGACGGAGGGCATATCCTTCCTTTTGGACATAGACGCGATAAAGGCGTTGAGGGAACTCGAGAAGAACGGGGTGAAGGTGATACTTGTTTCCGGCAACAGTAGACCAATAACCTTGGCCCTGAAGAGGTACTTGGGTACCACCGCTCCAGTGGTATTCGAGAACGGGTGTGGAATCTCCGACTTCAACTGGGAAGAGTTGGTCGTAAACGAGGACATGTGTAATAGGAGTAAGGAAGCTGCGGATATGCTCCTTAAAGTGCTAGCGGTTAAGGGCTGGAGGCCTTCGTGGCAGAACCCTTGGAGGAGGTGCGACTTCGCCTTAAACGCTCCCGGAGGTAAGGTAAGCGAAAGCGACACCAAGAAAGCAATTGAGATATTGAAGGAGTTAGGCTTGCTTGACGGAATAGAGGTAATGGCTAGTAGACACGCAATACACGTAATGCCGGAGAAGTGTGGTAAGGGTAAGGGTGTCGAGAAAGTTGTGGAGAAGCTAGGCTACACCATGAACAACGTCTTGGCTATCGGAGATGCTGAAAATGACATTGACATGATAAAGAAAGCGAGAATAGGTGTGGCAGTGGCGGACGCTCAGGAGGTATTGAAGAGGGAAGCCGACATTATAGCCCCGGAGCCCGCCGGGAAGGGGTTCGCTTGGGTCGCGAAGAAGATTCTAGAGGCGAAGCGCTCGTCATAAGCATGTGTAGCAAGAGGAAGGTCCTCGAGAGAGGTCCGGCGAAGTACGTGTATGGAGGAACCCTCATTAAGCTGGTCTCAAACTTGGTTTTGAAATTAAAGGCCACTTGGCTCATCCTCAGTGCCAAATACGGCTTGATAGGTTCAGATGAGGTAATTGAGAGTTATGACGCTTACTTGCCCGAGCTCCCCACTTCAGAGAAGGAACATCTCAAGGAACTTGTTAAGTCCAAATGTAAAGAGTTGAGGGCCAAAGTTATCGTAACCGTTCTGAGTAAGCATTACGCATCGCTTTTGGACTGTAGCTTGAAGGCAGACGTAGCCATAGTTGTAGGCCACCCACCTCCCAAACTCTCTGCAAAAGAGATCATAAACCTTAAACCTAGGGGCATAGGTCAGTATTACAAGGCTTTGAAGGTCCTCGAAGGGTGTGGTGGGAAGCTTGAAGAGTTTGTTCGATGTGTTGAAGAGAGAATTGGAAACGGAGACTTTAATTTCGTTGAGCTACAACGAATGGGAGGAAATAAGTAGAGAAATAAGGAACTTTGCAATGCAATGCTCGGAGTCCGTGAATAGAGAGGCTTGCGACAAGAGGTTGGAAGTGTATAAGGACTTATTCAAGGACTTCATAAAGTATAGGCTGTACAAGTCTCTAAAGTATGAGAACGTCCCAGAGGACAGCATCGACGCACCCTTCTTAAAAGTAATAGTTAACCTGGTGAAGTCTATGGCTAAGACGTTGGATGAGGTAATAGCCGACGAAAAGGGGAACGTGTTGGTAGTGGTTAAGAAGAGGATAGAGATAAAGGGAGTCGTGGTTAACCCAGGAGAGGCCGTACTGATGAACTTCATAGAGGCAGTAACGTTGAACGCATTGGGATACGTGGATATGTTGAGGATACCCGTAGAGGGCGCGAAGGAGTACGAGTGGTTTAAGACCTCACACCTCCGAGCATCGCATCAATGACCTTCTCTGCCACCTTCCTACCTATTATCTTCGCTACCAAATCCCTCTTCTGTAATATATCCTCGGGCCCCCTTATGCCGGCCTCCCACAGCTTCCTAGCCCTCACTCTACCTATGTAGGGGAGCTTTACCAAGCTCACCAGCTCTTCCCTCACGCCATACTTCATTCTGACCTCGAGCTTTCCTAGTTCTTCTGCGTGTCTCTTCATTCCCAAGAACTTACAAAGTTCAGAGTAAGCGTGTAAGAGCCAAGAGGCCGTGTCGCTGAAGACCCTCACGTCTCCAGGATAGACCTTGTGCCTCTCAGCTATAACGTCGTCCGGTACTTCGTTTATCCAGTCTTCCAAGACCAACGCAACCTTCAACGCTGAGGCCCATAGTTCCAGATCTTCGTGATCCTTTACTATGAGTTCGTACTCCCTTTCGTAGGCTATTCTCCTAAGCTTCTTGAACTCCTTTGCATATACGCTTCTCTTTGGCATGTCAGGAGTCATGGATATTAAGTGCAAGTAGCCGAGGACGTGAGCTTTGCCAGCCCTTCTCCTAAGCGCGTCTCTTACTACCTTTGCGCCATAAGGGTCTACGTAGAGCTTGGATATCAATGAACCCAAACGGGTTGGCGCTAGAGACGGAGCAACGGCCCCCATGTTTATTAAGAACCTCAAGGCTTCCTTGGAGGCTTCCATAGCGTCTTGCGTACCCATAGTTATCCCAAAGAGCGTTTTGGATATGAAGTCCTCTAGTTCTTCTTCACTCCTCACGATTCTCCTGGTAATTAAACCCAATATGACCTTCCTCAAGGCCCTAGGGCTATCCAGAGAACTCTTCACCGGCTCCGGCTCGCCCTTGACGTACTTCTCAAAGACTTCCTTCGCGTTATCCTTAGCTATTAATACAGATATGCCGACTTTGTCCATTCCGGGCCTCCCTGCTCTCCCGGCCATCTGCTTGTACTCGGAAACAGAGATGGGCTCGCTTATTCCCAAGTCCTTATTGTATCTAGTATACTTCTCTATGATAACGGTCTTGGCTGGCAGGTTCACTCCGGCCGCCAAGGTCGGGGTAGCGGCTATGAGCCTTATGACCCCGGCTCTGAAACCATCCTCAATAATCATTCTGGCCTCGTTCGTTAAGCCCGCGTGGTGAAAAGCTACCCTCCTTTCCACTAACTTGGCTATCTTCTCTCCAAACTCTCCCTCAACTTCTAGCCTTATCTTGTCGGCCCACTCCTTGCTCTCTGAGTCCGGCTTGAAGTACTTTGAGAATTCCTCTGCTACCTTTTCCGCTTTATTTCTGGTTGGGGCGAAGTACAGCACTTGCCCCTCCTTCAAGTACTTGTAGGCGGCGTCTAACGCGGCGTTCCCAGTTACCTTCTCAACCCTCTCCACTCCATCTTCAAAAAGGACCTCGTATTTCTTAGAATCCATAACACCTTCTCTAAGCTCCACGGGTCTCCAGTCATCGTAGACGAGGTCCGCCTCCAACCATTGGGCTATCTCTTCCAAGTTCCCGACGGTCGCGCTCAAGCCTAGGAGCTGGACGCCCTCCATCTTGAGCTGTGTCACTACAGTCTCCAGCGTGGGCCCTCTCTCGGGTTCTCCCACGTAATGGATCTCGTCCACCACCACTACTCCTAGGTCCTCTAACCACTCCGGCTCATGCCTAAGGATGGAGTCCATCCTCTCGTACGTAGCTATGAGTATTCTCTTGTCGCCCAGCTGAGGGCTGTGGTAATCTCCTACGCTCAACATAACGTTATCTTTTCCGAAGACTGAGCTCAACGACCTATACTTCTCAAATGCTATGCTCCTCAAGGGCAACAAGTAGGCGACGTTGTAGTTGTGCTTTAGAGCGTTAAATATAGCCATTTCGGCCACTAAGGTCTTCCCGGAGCCCGTGGGGGCCGAAACGAGCAAGTTTTTGAAAGATAGCAGCCCCTTCTCTAAGGCTTTCCTTTGGACGGGGAAGAGGTCCTTTATGCCTCTTGACTTCAGCCACTCCGCTAACTCCTCATTGATGCTAGATCCCCATGACTTACGTTCGAACGGAAGTATTACTGAATTTAGGGCAATCCAAAAACTTTCGAAGCGCTATTATAGCCCTTTCAATGTCCGCTGGGAGCCTTGAGAGTAAGGGTTGAGCCCTCTATTGCTGAGGGTGAGACTGAAGCCCCTCCCAGCAAGAGCTGGAGCCAGAGGGCTCTGTTCCTAGCGTTGCTCGCGAGAGGAGAGACCGCTTTGGAGGGATTACCCACTTCCGACGACGTGATGGCCAGCTTGGAAGCGGTCAAGGCGTTCGGTGCGGAAGTTGTGAAAGAAGGGTCCAAGACTAAGATAATCTCTGAAGGAGAAGCCAAAGTGCCGGAAGACGTGATTAATATGAGGGGTTCCGGAACGGGCGCCAGGATAGCGATAGGGATAGCCACTACCTTGCCGAAGGGCTTCGGAGCGGTCGTGACCGGCGATCATACCTTAAGGAGGAGGCCCATGGGTCCGGTTATAGAACTCTTCAACTCCTTGGGGGCAGAGGTTAGGAGCGTTAGAGGCGACAAGCTGCCGGTGGTGGCGTTCGGGCACTTGAGGGGAGGAGACGTCGAAACCGATGGGAGCGTTACTAGTCAGCACGTGACCTCTGCCCTCATAGCTGGCAACAAGGCAGAAGAAACCTTGAAGGTTAAGATAAGGAGGCCCGTCTCTAGGTCTTACATAGCCCTTACCGTCTCCGTAGCGAGGCTCTTCGGCTCCAAGGTCTCTTGCAATAATGAGATGAGCGAGTGTTCCGTAAGCCCCTCCGACCTAAAGGCCATAAGAGCCGAGGTGCCCGGCGATTACGCCTTAGCGGCCTTCCCCCTCGTCGCCGGAGCTTTGACTGGGGGCAGAGTTACCGTAAGGGGCTTGCCCGAGCCGGAGGGCAAGTTCGGCGACCACAAGGTCATTGAATATATGAGGAGGTTTGGGGCCGAGGTAAGGTATTCCAATGGTTCCGTAACGGTTGAGGGAGGCGAGCTGAGGGGAGCTACGGTCAACTTGAGGGACGAGCCGGACCTAGCCTTGCCCTTGGCGGCCTTGGCGGCAGAGGCCAAGGGGGAGAGCGTATTAACCGGCTTGAGACACCTAGCCTACAAGGAGTCTAACCGGATAAAGACGATAGTGGAGACGCTGAGGTGCTTTGGCGTAAGCGCCCAAGCGGAAGGGGGGAGCATAAGGATATGGGGAGGGATAAAGAAGAGGTGTAAGCTTAAGTGTCCCGGAGATCATAGAATAGCTATGATGGCAGCGGTAATGGGTACTGTAATGGGTTCAGAGATAGATTCAGCTGAGTGCGTTAGCAAGAGTTGGCCCGAGTTTTGGGACGCAATGGAGACATTGGGGGTGAAGGTGTATGTCGGATAGCAAGTGGAAGATAAGTAGGAAGGATGGTTATGTTGAGATAAAGAGCGAAGACGTTAGGGTCATAGTTAATCCGACTAAGAACGTTGAAGACGCGGTCTCGGCAGACTTCATAATTCTCACCTCAAAGCCCAAGAACATCAAGAGGATAGAGAAGAGTTTGGTGGAGAGCGGAGCAATAATTGTTAGCAAGGAGAGGCTAGGGAAGAAGATAGAAGGAAAAGCGTATGTTGAGTACATAGACAAACACAAGGGCTTAACTGAGGGCCTTTGGGTGAGCAGTACAAAGGACAACAAACTCATGATCTTCGTTGAGGGAGATGAAGAATACGTGGTCCTAGTGCCGGACCAAGGCTCGGTGGGGGATGCCCTAAAGGTCTCCGGAGAGGTTTACGATAGAGAACCAAAAAAGGTGGTGAACTTAAGGACCTTGAGGGAGGAGGAAGTTAAATGAAGAGAATAAACATAACGATAGACCTCAAGGGCAGCACGCCGACAGAAAGCTTGGCCAAGCTAATTTCCTTTATATTTAATCCATATAGCATGGCGCTTGCACTAATACCGATATCCATGAGGGACGGTAACGTAGGCTTCTCGCTCTTAGCAATGCTATCGCTCGCCTTAGCTCCTTTGTTAAAGCACATGCACGGCGTACATAAGGGCTTCTGGGACTTGGACATAAGCGACTACAGGAAGAGACCCTCGATATTACTGCTCTCCGGTTTGACGGGCATATTGGGCTCCTACTTGTTGTTCTTATTGAATGCTAAGTATACCTCATTGGCCACGCTCCTCTATGCAACTACTGGTTTGGTGGCGGCTGTGGCTTCAAAGTACGTAAAGGTATCCATACACGTTGCTACGGCGAGCATAACTACGGTGGCCCTCGCCTATACCTTCGGCAAGTGGGTCTTAGCGATAGCAGTACCCTTGACAGTGCTCATAGCTTGGTCTAGGTTAAGGCTCAGGGCCCACACGCCCTTAGAGGTGAGCGAAGGGATTTCAGTTGCTGGCGTGGGCTCCACTTTAGCCTTCATAATAATGATGTACATATTCTCTCATTTTCACGTCGGAGTTTTAACTATCGAACAGACCTTAGGGGCCTAACATTTCACCTGATACGATCAGGTTATATGAAGACCGATGAGTAAGGGACGTGGGAACCGAAGGTTGAAAGGAAAGAAGGCCCTCATCTTGAAAATATTGAGGGAAGGGCCTAAGAACACTAAAGAGATTTATGCATTTATGGGTGCTAAGACTGAAAGTCAGAAGGCGAACGTCAGGAAGGTCCTCTCCCATTTGAGGCGGAAAGGCTTGATAGTGAAGGTCCCCGGCAGCAGTTACTGGGCTATAACTGAGAGAGGTCTGAAGGTCTTGGAATGCTTGGAGGTAATAGAGGAGGTAGAGACCCATGGCGCCCCCGGCGGGATTTGAACCCGCGACCACGGGCTCCGAAGGCCCGCGCTCTTCCTGGCTGAGCTACGGGGGCCCTCGGTCGCTTCTCCTTCCGGCTTAATACTTTAGGCCGAGCCATTCATTACTCCTACTGCATTGCCTCTCGAGGTCCAAGTACATGTGTTGGATTGTAAGAGAGAAGAGCGTCGTAACGAATGTGGGAAAGTGTTCGTGGGGAAAGTGCATCTTCTGCGGCTGGGGCAAGAGAATGGGCAACGAAACTCCGGAGGAGATCAAGGAGAAGTTTGAGAAAGCGATATCGCAGAGGCCAAAGAGGCTAAAGGTCTTCACCTCTGGCAGCTTCTTCGACGACGCTCAATTCCCCCCTTGGTTAAGGCTTTGGCTTGCGGATCGCTTGGACAGGTCTTGTGTTGAAGAACTTCAGTTGGAGAGCTTGCCGGACTTCATAACCTACGAGAAGCTTCAGCCGTTCTTGAGGAGGAGCTATGAGCTAATAATGGCTTTGGGCTTAGAGGTGGCGGACAACGAAGCTCTAAAGGCCTTAGGCAAGTATCCAGCCATGAGCGTTGAGAAATACGTATCCACTGCTTTAACGCTGAAGAACTTGGGAATTAGGGTAAAGACGTACGTTTTGGTTAACCCTCCTATAGAGAATTGGAGGGAGCTATTGCCCAAGACCGTAGATCTCGCTTTGAAGCACTCGGACGAGGTAGTCTTGATAAATACTTACCCGCACTCCGAGAGTCCGCTATTCGTAATGTGGGTTCAGGGTAAGTGGAAGCCTTTGCCACCGGAGGAGTTCTATGAAGCCGTAAAGCCTTGGCTGGGAGACCCTAGAGTACAAGTGGACAGCAGCAACTTCGCTTTCAGACCCAAGTTCCCCAAGCATATGAGGAAGAAGATAGTTGGAGCAAATGAACAAGCTCTTTTACATCCCTATTACGAGGTCTGGCAGTACTTCCTAGAACACTTCTACGAGCCGCCTAAGAAGAAGAGGATACTGCTCTTTGTTCCATGCTCATACAGAAAGCCTTACTATAAGAGCAAGACTTGGAGGGCCATAAGGAGGGCTTTGAGAGAGGTAGGCATGCTTAGAAAGGTTCACATGGTAGCGATAAGCTCTCCCGGCGTAGTCCCGGAGGAGTTTGCAGATGAATACCCCTTCAACGCATACGACTGGCCAGAGTGGGAAGAGACGGAGGAAATAAAGAAGAAGTACATACAAGTTACTAAGGAAAGGGTGAAGAGGTTCCTAAAGGCTCACGCTAGACACTACGATAGGATCTTGGTTTACTTGAAGCCGGACAGCGAGAGCTTCAAGGCAGTTATGGGGGCTTGCGAAGAGCTCGGAATAAAGTGCGAACCTTGTATAAAGGAGGAGCATTACGAAGAGGTGAGGGACTTCAAGCCTCCAGTGGCCCATCCAAAACTCCTGGAGGACTTGAAAGAGTGCTTGAGGAGGTCCTTGAAGCTCGTAAAGGTTTAGAAACGCTACTTATTACAGATCACCATCTTGGGCTCGGAAGCCTTTACCTTTGCCACAACGGTCAACGTAACCGGCCTGTAACCACTAACCATAACGGTCACGACCTTCCCAGAGGTAACCAGTCCGCTTCCGTCACACGGGGCCAGCTTGAAGTACCCTTGAGGCATCCACTTCGTTAAGCCGCCTACGTAAACCGGGTAAGCGCTTATGCTCTGACCTAGGTAGAAGGTTCCCCCGCCGTTACACGCTACGCTGTAAGTGCCCGGGCCGTAGTCCAGCTCCCTTATTGCGTAACTCTTCAAGTTCAGAGTTATGGTCTTTGTTATCGCTTTGTACTCGACAACGGTGATTGGCTGGTTTAAGGTTAAACAGCTAACCGTTTTAGTTACGTAGACATTCTTGGTTATAGTGTTAAGCACGTTGGCGGTTACAGTCTTGGTCATAGTTTCTAATACGGTGGACGTAGTGTATAAGGTCTTAAACATTGTTTCGGTTACCGTGGTCAAGGTAGTTATGAACGAAGTCACAAACTTAGTGAACGTTTGGGTTATGGTTATGAACGTTATGCCGGCGGGCGTTGGGCCAGTGGTGGTCTTTGTAACCTTCAAGTTCCCACACTGAAGTAGCGAGTAAGCTATCAAGAACTGGGCAGTGTCATAATAGTCTTCTATGTCTGAGCCGGGGAACGGCGTTATTGCGCCGTTGGGCGTCATGTGGAGGGCAAGCTCCTTTTCCAAGGGGCTCTTCCCGTACAAGAGCTTCTCCAATGCCG
>WAOJ01000149.1 GCA_015521275.1 Desulfurococcales archaeon
CTTCGTAAAGAGGTATCAAAAGAGCGTAAACGTTAGGGTTAGGAAGCAGCCACAAGTTATGTGCAGGATAGGGACCGAAGACATGAGCCCCAAGGAGTTGGCTGAAAACGCTATGGCGGTGATATCTGCTTTAGAGAGAAAGCTACCCAACCCTCAAAATCAAATAGCTGAAGTTATCGTGAAGACCACGATGGGGCAACCAGTCCTAGCTAAGGCGAGGTGATGAGCCGTGAGCGCGATTACGGCCCACATATCCACATACCATAGAGAGAAGTTTCCGGAATGGAAAATAAGGATAGTCAACGAGGTAAAGGAGAAACTGAAGAATAATGACGTCCTCATAGTACTAGACCTAGTGGAGACCCCAGCAAACGTTGTGCACAAGTTCCGCAAGAAGTTCAGGAAAGAGTATCCTGATATGAAGACCATCAAGAACAACCTCATGAGGAAGGCATTCGAACAGAGCGGAATAAAGATGCCGGAGGAAATGGACAAAGCCCTAACTGGCACTAACCTCTTCGTCTTCACCAACGATAACCCCTTCGAAGTCGCGCTGAAGTTCAGCAAGTTCAGCGTGCCGGCCCCGGCGAAGCCCGGAGACGTTGCTCAAACGGAGATAGTGGTCCCCGCTGGAGATACCGGCCTCAAGCCCGGACCCATACTGAGCACCTTCGGAAAGCTCAGGATTAAGACCATGGTAAAGGGTGGAACCATACACATAGCCAAGGACACTGTCGTAGCAAAGCCCGGAGACGTGATATCCGCTGACCTAGCCAGCTTGCTCCAAAAGCTGGGCATAACACCCATGGAAATAAAGATGAAGATAAAGGGAGCATACGTAAAGAGCTTGAACAGATGGATACCGGCAGAAGAGCTGGTAATGGACCTACAGAAGTACAGGGAGGAGATCCAGAAGGCCTACCAAGACGCGCTGGCCCTAGGAGTGGCCATAGCCTACCCGGTGCCGGAGGTACTGGAGCTAAGCGTCGCGAAGGCCTTCCAGGACGCGCTCAAGGTCGCCGTGGAGGCAGGGTGGCTCACCAAGGAGAGCGCACCGTACTTGCTGGCAAAGGCACAAGCACAAGCCATGGCCCTGGTCGCCGCCCTTGGAGACAAGGCCAAAGAGCTTGGCATAGAGGCGCCTCAATTACCAGCTACTCCAGCAGCCCCGGCAGCGGAGGAGAAGAAGGAAGAGAAGGCAGAGGAGGAAGAGGAAGAGAAGAAGGAGGTCTCCGAGGAGGACCTCAGCGCCGGCCTGGGCGCTCTCTTTGGATAACCAGAAAGGTCTTTTCTCCCTACTATCCCACTCCCGTGGGATAAGGATGGAGTGCCTCAAAAGAGAATGGTTAAGGGGAATGAAGACCTACATGTTGCCTCCTAAGCCGAAGAAGGTCTTAGCCAGGCTACACATGAACGAGAACCCTTACCCGCCTCCTCCAAAGGTCATAGAAGCCGCTAAGAAGGCCGCTGAAAACGGGAACTTGTACCCGGACCCAGAGAGGCTCTGGAAGCTGAGGGAACTGGCTGCAAAGTACTACCGGGTCCCCGGACCCGAGTGGGTGCTACCCACCTTGGGTTCCGACACTGCACTGAGGTTGGCCTTCGAGTGCTGTGCGTTAGCCTCAGAAATAGCCTTGCCCTTCCCGAGCTTCCAAGCTTACCCCGCCTTGGCCGGAGCGGCCGGAGCCAAGTTGAACTACTATGACTTAAGGATAGAAGAGAATAGGTTCGTATTGGACTTAGAGGGCTTCAAGGAGACGAATGGGGACTTGGCGGTAATAGATAGTCCAAACAACCCCACTGGCTCCTTGCTCCTAGATGAGGAAGGCTTGGAAGAGCTCGCCGAGAGCTTTCCAGCAGTGCTGGTGGACGAAGCTTATGCGGAATTCGCGCCCTACTCATTGACAGAAAACGTCGAGAACTATAAGAACGTCTTGTTCACTAGAACTATGAGTAAGGCATTTGCTTTAGCGGGTTTTAGGATGGGGTTCCTCATCTCCAACCCAACGTATATAGAGAACATATCGAAGATGGTATTGCCTTACGACATTCCATCCATGACCGTGGAAGCTGCTATAGCAGCGATGGAGGATCCGTCCTATTCCAAGGAGTATATTGAGTACGTGAATAAGGAGAAGAAGAGATTAAAGGAAAAGGTTGAGGCATTGGGTTGGAAGGCCTTCGAGAGCTACACAAACTTCGTCTTGGTTAAGGCTAAGGAAGGGGTCGTAGAGGCGTTAAGGGAGAGGGGAATAATGGTTAGGAGGGTCCCCTTAGGAAAGGAGTGGTTCAGGGTAAGCATAGGCAAGCCAGAGGAGATGAAGCTGTTTTACGAAGCGATAGAAGAGATTTAGCCAATAAGCTCTAACTCCTCCTCGCTCAGATTTAGCTTGGTCCCCAACAACAGTTCCTCCAAGTGTTTGACGTTCTCAGTCTTCGGTATGGGAATTACTATCGGACTTCTGGAAAGGAGCCAAGCTATTACTACGCTTGCGGGAGGAACGTTCCTTCTATTCGCAACCTCCTTAACGGACGGGAGTTCTAAAGCTCTGCCCTTGTCCAGAGGGGTGTGGGCTTGGAGAGCTATCCCCCTCTTCTCCATTATTGGGAAGAGTTCCTCCGTGACCCTGAAGGTTGGGGAATACTTGTTCTGGACCGCAACTATTTCGTGTTTCTTTGTGACTTGGAGGGCTACTTCGAGCTGTTCCTTAGTGACGTTAGATACTCCTATCATTTCCACCAAACCCTTATCGACGAGTTTCTCCAGCTCCCTCACCTCTGTAGCTATGTCCTCAGGCCAGTGAACCAGCACCAATTCCGGAACCTTGCCGAGCCTCTCTATCTGTCTCTTCATGGCCTTTTCAGCATCATACCTTATGCTCCAAGGATATAGCTTGGTCGTTACGAATATTTCTTTACTTCCATACCTCTCCATCGCTTCCTTTATTAAAGGCTCTGTCTTGTACATCTCTGCAGTATCGACCAAGTTTATGCCCATTTCGAAAGCTTTTACCAAAGTGTCCACGAATGCCTTGGGATCCCTAACTGCCCAAGAGCCTAAGCCTATGTCGGAGACCTCGTATGGACCTATCCTCCTCAAGACCCTTTTACCCAAATCCCTGATGCTCCAGAGTCATTAGCCTTATGCTACTCATCTAGAAAGGGTATTACGATTGCAAAAAGCCTTCGAGCCTGCCAGGAGTAAGGTCTTTGGTCACAAGAAGATCGGCTTCTTCGAGGCGTTCAGCATAGGAGTGGGTGGAATGGTTGGAGGAGGGATATTTGCCGTCTTGGGACTAACGATATACCTAGCAAAGGGAGCTGCGCCGATAGCGTTCTTCGTGGCCGGCCTGGTAGCACTGATAACGGCTTACTCTTATGCGAAGCTCTCGGTGCGCTTTCCGTCCGAAGGAGGGACAGTAGAGTTCTTGGTTCAAGGCTTTGGAAACGGGTTCTTGGCCGGGTGGCTGAACGTACTGCTCTTGGCCAGCTATATAATAATGCTCACCTTGTACTCTTATGCCTTTGGAGCCTATGGGAGCCCCATGCTGTTCGGGGGCGAGAACTGGTTCACCAGAACGGGTCTCGCTTGGATTGTTATAGGATTCTTCACCTTCCTCAATGCCTTAGGAGCTTACGTAGTGGGAAAGGCAGAGGACGCCATGGTATTGTTCAAGGTAGCGGTGCTCCTCCTAGTGGGAGGGGCCGGGCTCTTACTCGGAAACCCCGCTAAGCTATCGCCTTCGAATTGGCCTCCTCTTACCCAAGTAATTGTGGGAGGCTTTATAATATTCCTGGCCTATGAGGGCTTCGAGCTAATAGCCAACGCGGCGAAGGACGTTAAGGACCCGGAGAAGACCTTGCCTAAGGCCTTCTATGCCTCAGTAACCTTCGTTATGGCTTTGTACATAATGGTTGCCGCAGCAGCCGTGATGAACTTGACATGGCAAGAAGTGGTCAAGTATAGGGATTACGCGCTGGCGGTGGCCGCTGAGCCTATATTCGGAGAGCTGGGCTTCCTCTTGGTTGGCTTAGCGGCCCTCGCGTCAACTGCCTCAGCGATAAATGCTACCCTCTACGGGACCACTAGGATAAGCTACGTCGTAGCCAAGTACGGCGAGTTACCCCCTTCGGTGGGCAAGAGGGTCTGGGGTCTCGCCACAGAAGGCCTAATAGCGATTGCTATAGCTACGGCAATAGCTGTCGCTGTGCTCCCCCTGGAGTCCATAAGCTTGGCCGGGAGCTTGGGCTTCTTGACAATATTTGCGGCCGTGAACTACGTTAACTTCAAGCTCAGAAGGTATACCAAGGCTAACCCTGTGCTCGCTATACTAGGCTTCATCTCTTGCTTAATAGCCGCCTTCCTCTTGGTAAGCTACAACGCGACGCCCGTGCAGCTAGAGGGGGCGATAGCCACGTTCTTGGGTTCAGCGATCGTAGAGCTTTACGTGTTCAAGATTAAGAAGGTGAGGCTCAAGCCGTTTGTTGACAAGGAGCTGGAGGAGAGGATGAAGCTGCTGGAGAGCTATGAGGAATGGTTGCCCAAGGCCATAGACGTGATAAAGAAGAGGCCCGAGGTGGTTGACGTTAAGCTCGTAGGAGGTTTGGCGAGGGGTCAGAGGGAGAGCAGCCACGACGTGGACTTGTTGGTGGAGGTAAAGGAGGTGAAGGACGTGGAAGAGTTCAGGGAGGAGGTCGAGGGAGAGGTGGCTAGGGAGCTAGGCGTAAGTAGGAGAGCCTTACCGGTCCACTTGCACGTAAAAAGGCTCAAGGCCTCGCAAACCTAACCCTCAGATACTCCGGTAGCTTGTCCCAGTGCTTCCTCACCAGCTCCGGCATGTGTTTCATCACTAATGCCAACATCTCCGCATCGCTTAGGGCAGTTAGCCTTCCGTACTCAAACTGCTTCATGACGTCTTTGTATATGGCTTGGACCCTCGGATCCTTCTTGCTTACTGCTTCATCACCCTTCAAGTCGAAGGTCTTGTTTATCCAGTACACTATTCCAGCTAAGCCCGCGTAGGGAGTTATGGCTACTCCGGGCTTGACGCCCAATATGCCCTCTGTGTCGAAGGGCAAGTAGGTCTCCGGGTTCTTCAGCAAGCCGTCGGCGTGTATGCCAGCCCTAGTAGTGGCGAAGTTCCTCCCGACCAGCGGGTAATAGGGCGGCACCTCGTAGCCCAGCTCCTTGCGATAGTACTCGGCTATTTCGGTTATGACCTTGGGGTTCATGCCGTCGAAGCTGTGCTTGAGCTGTGCATAGGTGAAGACCAAGGCCTCTATGGGCACGTTTCCGGCCCTCTCGCCTATTCCTAACAGAGTCCCGTTGTTCAAGCCAGCTCCGTAGAGCCAAGCGCTCATAGCATTAGCAACGCCCAAGTGGAAGTCGTTGTGGCCGTGGAACTCCAGCCACTCGCTGGGAACTCCACAAACGTGCCTCAACACCCAAGTGAGCTTAGGTATGCTCCTAGGCAGCGCGGCCTCAGCTATTGGAACTCCTACCCCTAGGGTGTCTGGATACCTAACCTTCACCGGCAAACCATATCTCTCGCTCAGCCTCATTAGCTTCTTGACGAACGGTACCACGACCTCGAATATGTTTGCCCTAGTTATGTCCTCCAAGTGAACCCTAGGTATTATGTCCATCTTTAATGCCTCTTCCACGACGCTCAAGTACTTGTCAACTATTTTGGACCTAGTGCTCCTGAATTTGAAGTATATGTGGTAGTCGCTTATGGAAGCCAGTATTCCGGTCTCCTCTAGTCCGGCCTCCTTCACGAGCCTTAGCTCCTCCTTCTTAGCCCTTATCCAAGCGGTAGGTATTGGGTACTTGTAGCCCAGCTCCTTTACCCTTCTGACCGCCTCCCTGTCCTTTTCTGTATATAAGAAGAACTCAGTGGTCCTTATCTTGCCTTGTGGTCCGCCGAGCTTGTGCAAATACTCGTAGAGCTTAACTATCTGTTCAACAGTGTAAGGCTCTCTGGCTTGTTGACCATCCCTAAAGGTAGTGTCGGTTATCCATATTTGTTCCGGTAACTCCGTGGGCAGTATTATGCCGTCGAAGAATATCCTTGGAACCTCCTTGAAAGGAAATATGAACTTGTACAGCTGAGGTTCTGGAGAGTCTATGACCTCGTAGTCCGGCAAGTCCAATGCTTCCGACTTGATCTTCCTCAGAAATTCGCTTCTCAACTCACGCAAGTATGGCATAGTCACTAACCCTTTGTCACTAGAGTCAAAGAGAGAAATATGCTTTACACCAGCTTGCACTCCAGCCTCTTCTTACCCCAAAGCCAC
>WAOJ01000150.1 GCA_015521275.1 Desulfurococcales archaeon
GGTTTGGGGCTCCGCTGCTTTAGCAGTAAAGGCTTATGCGTATTGGAAGGAAGGGAAGAGGTTAGCTTCTCACGGAGAACTTTGGGAGTACAAGAGGAAGTTGGAGAAGGAAATGGGAAAATGGGTACATGATGCTTGGATGAATGCTATCGGGATGCACGTTTGCTTTTATGAAGGTTGGTGTAAAGAAGAGCACGTGAGAGACGCTATGGAAGAGGTGGAGAAACTGGTGAAGGAGGTCGAGAAGAAGGCGCTTAGAGAATGATCGCTCCTCGTCCGAGATTCTCGCTATACTCAACTAGGCAACGCTCAGCCACTTTACCTCCATAACCTTTCCGAGGTTCCTTTCTTCCTCGTAATGACCCGTTCATTAGAGGTTTCTTTTAGGCAATTTAGGGAACGCCTTGTCCGGGCGATACGCTCAGCTCCTATACCGTCGAGCGTCGGCAATGCTCGAGGGGGCCCGCTGGCGCCTAAGTCGCGGCGAATTTGACCTAGCTTGCTTCGAAGCCGAACAAGCCGCACAATTAGCTATTAAAGCGGTTCTGTATGAGTTGGCAGGCTTCGCCCCACGCGTCCATAGCTTGGGCGAACTCCTAGGGACGCTCTACAAGTTCTTGAATAAGGCTAGCCTCGAGGCATTGGCAGAGAGAGTTGCTGATTTCGCCTCTAAGATGAGGAAGGACTTGTGGTTCTTGGAGGAGTCCTACTATAGAGGGCGCTACGGCTATGTGGAGTACGAACGCGAAGATGCTGAGACCTGTATCAGAGCTGCGGAAGGAGTGCTAAATCTAATAGAGGAGGTGAGGAGCCTCGGTAAGTCTTGAGAGCATCATGGTAGAATATTTGAAAATGTTAAAGAAGTGGAGGGAATACGTCCCGGCTATTGCTAAGGCGGCTAAGGACTTGTTAGGGCCTCAGACCGAGGTCTACGTCGTCGGGGGAGCCGCTGAGGACAGGCTTACCATAACGAGCGACGTAGATATTTTGATAATATCCCCCAAAGTCCCGAGAAGAGGGAGGGATAAGATTTACCTATCCTTGAAGATAAGGGAAATAGCTGTAGACCGCTACGGGCTCCCTTGGGATTACCCAATAGACCTCCACTTGTATTCTCCGGAAGAGTTCGAAAAGGTTAAGGAACGATATGGAAAGATGATAAAGGTGAGCGCATTCAAAGGTACAAGAGCTGAAAAGACTTCCGCGTTAGGCACTTCACTCTAGCCGAACTTTGGATTGGTAGAGCTTCTCAATCTGAAGGTTCTAATCAAAACTTAAAGGCAATCCCTCGCTGTGGACCTCCGACTAGCAGTAATGGCCCAGCTACACCTCAAAGGTCCCATCGCCGAGAGGCTTGAAGAGGAAGGAAAGAGGTTTTAGCCTCTCGCGGAACGGATCTATGAAGCTTGGTCGGTGCGACGAGGAGGGCGCAGAGAGGGCTGGTAAGAGGGTAATGGACTCCATCGAAACTTCCTAGATCATTTTGCACAAATTTTAGTGCAATGGGCTAAGGCGGTTTCGCCCGATTCCAAGTCTTGAGGCCTAATACACCTCTCGTTGTCCAAGCAAGCTATTATGATCCTCTCCACATCATACTCCTTAGGTAAGATCCTTAATGCCTTCCTCAACGTTTTATTGTAGATCTCCTCATATTCATTATCGTCTAGCTTTGACCACTTCGTTTCCAGCACTATAACCTTCTTCTCGGCCTCGTTCAAGAAGACCGCGTCCAGCTCCTCTCTCCCCTTAATCACCTTCCCGTACTTCGTAAACCCCTTTCTGGACAAAACCTTGAACAGCTCCTTGGTTACCAACTCCTCCCACACGAAGGGTGTTAGCTTCTCCAAGCACTCCCTCACTTTCTTTATCCCCACCTCGAACTCTATTTCCAAGAGCTCCATGTTCTCCTCTATGCAAGAGTACCAAAACCTGAGCACAGGGTCCCTTATCTTGTAGAACCTCTTCTTGCCGAACAAAGTTTCTTCTCTCTTTACGTAACCCAAGATCTCTAATGTGTTCAAGTGTTTGCTCACCAAGCCCTTGTCCAAGCCAGTTGCTTGGGCTATCTCGCTAACCCTCCTGTGACCCTTGGCCAATGCAGAAAGTATTGCAGAATACGACCCGGGCTCCTTGAACTCCTCAGCCAAGAGTAAGTCCTTCTCGTCCCTCAAGGGGCCGCCGGCTCCCAAAAAGGCCCTCAGCGTCTTCTCCAAGTCCTCTTCTACGAGGCATAGGTAAAAGGGAATGCCCCCTATCATCGCGTAAAGCCTAACCCTGTCTTCACTCCTCCACCCCGGCGTGAAGTCCTTGACGTACTTGAATGGGAGCTCCTCGAGCCTCAACTTCAGCTTAGCCCTAGCGTAAAGCGGCGAGCCCCCGCTGAGAACGCCTCTTATAAAGACGCTCATCAAGCTACTAGTTATTATCAAGATTATGTTGCTCTTGGGGAGAGTCGAGTCCACGAACTCTTGAAGCTCGCTGAGCACCTTGGGCTCAGACCTCATCCAGAAGCCGAACTCATC
>WAOJ01000151.1 GCA_015521275.1 Desulfurococcales archaeon
AGATTAGGGAGAAGATAATAAATAGGAGGAAGAAGGAGGTGAAGTGATATGGCAAAAGTCGGAGGCGGTAAGAGGCACCTAAAGAGGTTGGCTGCACCGGCCTTCTGGCCCATTCATAGGAAGGAGGCCGTATGGGCAGTAAAGCCGAGGCCGGGGCCCCATGCCCAAGACGTCAGCATACCGCTCCTCACCTTGAAAAGGGACGTGTTCAAGTACGCGACCACCGCAAGGGAGGCTAGGAAGATAATAGCCGAAGGAAGGGTTAAGGTCAATGGCAGAGTTAGGAAGGACTATAAGTTCCCCGTAGGACCGATGGACGTCGTGGAACTAGTAGGTAAGGATGAGAACGGGAATGAGTACCACGAATATTACAGAATGGTCCCCTATCCTACTAAGTTCCTAGTGCCCTTGAAGATAGACGCCGAGGAAGCGAAGAAGAAAATAGTTAGAATCGAAAACAAGACCACCGTTAAGGGAGGTCACATTCAGCTAAACTTACACGATGGGAGGAACATCTTGATAAAGGTAAGGGACCCGAGGAACCCGGTTGAAGCGGAGCAGTACAAGACCCTCGGGAGCTTACTCATTACCGTTCCCGAGCAAGAGATATTGGACTACGTGCCCTTCGAAGTGGGTGTCATAGCCATCGTTACGGCCGGTAGGAACGTGGGTAGGATAGGGACCATAGAGTCCATAGAGAAGGCCGGACTGGGCAGGAAGCAGACCCTCGTAAAGATGAAGGACGTATACGGAGAAGAGTTCTATACCGTTGCCGAATACGTGTTCCCGGTCGGGAAGGAAGAACCCCTAATAAAGCTCCCTGAGGGTGGTTGGAAGTGAGTGCAGAAGGCGTTAAGCTCCAAGTTCCCTTACCCGAGGAGAAGGTACAAGAGATATTGAAGAGATGGGAAGAACAACCGATGCTCAAGCCGAGGCTAGCCAAGGTAACCGTAAACATAGCCCTAGGCGAGAGCGGCGAGAGGCTAGAAAAGGCCTACAACTTGCTCCAAGAGCTAACCGGCCAAAAGCCCATCAAGAGGGCAGCCAAGAAGACCATAAGGCAGTTCGGCATAAGGAGGGGTGAGAACATAGCCGTAATGGTTACCTTGAGGGGCGAGAGAGCGATAAACTTCCTCAAGAGAGCCTTGGAGGCTGTGGGATGGAGAATAAAGGCCAGCAGCTTCGACGAGTTCGGCAACGTGGGTTTTGGAATAAGGGAACACATTCAGATACCCGGAACCAAGTACGACCCAAGAGTAGGCATATTCGGAATGGATGTCATCTTAACCATAGAGAGGCCCGGCTATAGGGTTGCCAGAAGGAGGAGGGCTAGGAGCAAGATACCGAGGAGGCACAGAGTTACCAAAGAAGAGGGCATGGTGTTCCTAGCCAAAGAGTTCGGCGTGAGCATAGTGTGAGAGCCTAAAAAGGTTACGGGGAGGGTTAGCCGGGTGGTATTATGGCCAAGTACAGGCTGCCTAAGTATAGGAAGTTCGGTAGGGGCGCTAGGCGCTGCCAGAGGTGCGGTTCTCAAGACGCTGTGATCACCAAGTACGGCCTCTATCTATGTAGACAGTGCTTCAGGGAGATAGCTCCTACACTAGGTTTTAAGAAGTACAGGTGATAGCCATGGTGATGCTCGACCCCTTGGCCAATGCATTGACTACCATCTACAACAACGAGATGAGGGGTAACAAGGAAGCAATAATAATGCCCGCCTCTAAGCTCATCGCAAATGTGCTGAGGGTCATGCAGAGGGAGGGCTACGTGGGCGAGTTCGAGTACATAGATGACGGAAGGTGGGGCAAGATAAGGGTGAAGCTCTTGGGCAGAATAAACAAGTGTGGTGCAATAAAGCCTAGGGTCCCAGTTAAGTACAGAGACTTGCTGGTGTTGCCGGAGCACCTAAGGAGGTTCTTGCCGAGCAAGGATGTGGGGATACTAATAATAAGTACGCCTCAAGGCTTGATGACTCACAAGGAGGCTATTGAGAAGAGAGTGGGCGGTATAGCTATAGCTTATGTGTACTAAAGCACGTCCAATACCAGTTGCACCACCTTTTTAGCTCCATTCTCATACTTGGGCCTCTTCACTCTGAAGGCCCTCTCCAGGGCATCCCTTAGACCCTTCAAGTCGCTCACTACGGCACCAACCTTCCTCGCAAAGGGTTCCATGTTTTCTAAGCTCGCAGCACTCTTCAACCTCAAGTTAGGGACTATCACGGTTGGCTTGTCATAAGCTAACGTCGCGGTCGCGGGGGTAGTTCCCGGGAAGAC
>WAOJ01000152.1 GCA_015521275.1 Desulfurococcales archaeon
GACGTAAGGTTTGTGGAATGGGTCGTGAAGGAAGGCGTATAACTTCCTTCTCATTAGCTCTTCGTACTTCATCATCTCACCCCGAAGGACTTGGGCTCGAACTTCATCTTTTCATTAAATATCTCAAAGAAGTTGAAGCCCTTGGCTGATCTGGCCGCTATTCCGCTTCTCAAGGTCAACACGGTTATCAAGGCCATTAGTCTCAAAACCTTGGTTTCCTCAGTTCCATTGCCCTTCTCCAGTTTTTCCACGAGGTTCCTTAAGCTCCCCTTCCAAACCTTCGGTTCCAATAAGGGCTTAAAGGGTTTCCAATCCTTAACGCAAGATATGAGGCCGAAGATGGTTCCCTCGGAAATGCCCACGTATTGCACTGGAATGGGTTGAACGTCCAGCTCATCCCTAACGGGTTTCCCTTCTTTGTAATAATGAGGGTTCGTTACTAGCCCCTTGAAGAGGTTTTTGCCCTCTTCCACGCCTATCGGGTACATGTCCATGAATATTATTGGGGAAGAGGAGTTCTTGCTTCCGAAGATACTCTCTATCAGTTCCTCCGAATCTTTAACGTTCAAGTGCCCTTCAACGAAGCTCCTAATAGCTCCCTTTATTCCGGAGCCCGGGTAATAGGGCAGGCCCAGTATTGGGTCTATGTTTTAAGCCGACCTCGAAGACCGCCTTAAACGGGCCCGAGCCTATCCCGACCAAGCCCGGCGAGACGAGCTTGAATATGCCGAAGAAGCAGTTCTTTCCGAGGGAATTCCTCTTCATTTCGAAGAGTTCCTTCGATAGGTTGAGCGCTTCGGTAAGGTCTGAGGAAATCAAGCCCTCAACAAGCCCCACCTTCTCCTTTTCCATATACTTCTTTACCCTCTCCTTTGGGCTGCCCTCGCCATCGTTTAGGGCTTCCTTTACCTTTTGATAGTACTCCTTCATTACCCACAAGTCAGGTCTCATTAGCCTTCACCCTTCCACTTCGCCTTGTAGTATGCGTCAACCAACTTCTTCAACTCCTCCAAGTACAGCAACATGTACTTCTCAGTCATTACCCTCTTCATCGGGTTCTCGCTTAATGTTTCTATCGTGTTAACGGCAAGCTTTAGGAGGTCTTCGCCTAATTCCTTGTTGCCCAAGATATGGTTTATCCTTATGGTCATTAATGTTGCTATAGTCCCGTAGCCCGCTCCCTCGCCGCCCCCTAGCTCCTTCTTCAACTCTTGCTTCTCTTTCTCATCGAACGTCTCATTATCTATAAAGTACTTCATGAGCTTGTTTAACAAACTTGCAGAGAGGTCCGACTTAGAGAGTACGAAGGTATAAGCCGGCAACAAGCCCGCGTCCAAGACTAGGCCCGGGACCGACCTGGCCCTAGACCTAAACCCCTCCAAGCTCAGGCCGCCGCCTACTTCACTCCTCAACTTGTCTACCTTAATGACGTCGTTAACAGCCATTCTCATAATATCGTCGAACTTCAAGGCTCTCACCACACGAGCTTAACCATGCCCTTCCCCACGGTTTCCTTGCCTCCCAAGATCAACAAGTTTCCGAGTTTATCCTTGACGAAGGTGATACAGTTGTTACAGCTCTCGCAGTAATCGTTCTTCCACTCCCTTTCTACAACCACGCCCGCGAAGACCGTTCCGTGAGGAACGTATTCCTCAGTCCACAAGGCTCCTTGACTTACGGTCTTCTTCTGCCTGTCCAACCTTATCCTGGTCAGCCTGACCAAGCCTTTTTCCAAGTAATAGATCAAGTCGCCGTCGTCTAGGACGTATACCTTCTTGTTCCTTAAGAACGGGTGAACTTCTTCAGCCTTCAGACCTTCCTTGATGGCGTTAAGGACCTCTGAGGGATCTATGGTGCCCTTTGCCTCAACCTCGTCCAAACCTATGCTTACTTTTACTTGTTCGTCATTGGACTCCAAGCTCTTGCCGGTTAAGCTCTCAACCTTTTGTAAGAGCGCGGGAGAGGTAACGTAAACGTAACCTTCGTTTAGAGAAGGTAGGGGATAGAATACCGGATATAGGTCTGAGAAGGTGAGCTTTGAGGCGCCCCTTTCCGTTTCACCGGCATCGGGGCCTAGGGCGCAACAGACCTCCTTGCACTTTTTGCAATCGACGTTCCCCTCAGTGATACAACTTAAGGCGTTCGCTACTTGAGACTTTACCGCTCCCTTGAAGGAGGACCCGGGGATGTAAGGTATTCCGAAAGGGTCCTTTATGACGGGTAGGTCAACTGCCCCGGGAGCCCTTCCAGCTCCTACGTGGACGTGCGTTAAGGCTGAAACGAGGAGGGGCTTCACTTCCAACCATTAACTCCCAGCACAGTAGAAAGGTTGGGCATTTTAAGTTCTATAAGTTAGAGCAATCTCTCCGCCATGGCCCTTCCTGCTATTACTCCGGTAGCAGCCGCCACATTTATTCCCCTGGACAAGCCAGCCCCGTCTCCCGCTGCGTAAAGGCCGTCGACCACGGTCTCCATGTTTGTGTCTACCTTAGCCTTCATACTGTAGTACTTTATCTCGGGGGCGTATAGCAAGGTGTGGGGGCTGTAAACTCCCGGTATGATGTAGTCCAAGCTCTTCAAGCCCTCCAAGATATTCGTTATTATCCTGTATGGGTAAGCCATGCTTATGTCTCCGGGGGTCACTTCCCTCAAGGTCGGCCTTATTATTCCCCTCTTTATCCTCTCCCAAGTGCTCCTCCTCCCGCTCTCC
>WAOJ01000153.1 GCA_015521275.1 Desulfurococcales archaeon
CATAGACAGGGATATGATAAATAAAAATTTACTAAAACTTAAGAAAGCCGTATTGGAAAAGCTTAAGGTACGCTACGAGAACGAAGACGACGTCTACTTCTATTGTCCGAAGTGCGGTATGAGGTTTAGCTATGACGATGCTGTGAGTTATGACTTCACTTGTCCCAGGTGTAATGAACCCTTAGAGATGGAAGAAAACAACTTAGCCAAGAAGATACTAGAGAGGTACATAAAGAAGATAGAAGAGGAGATAAAGAATGAGGAGGCCAAGGTTCCTTGATCTCTTCTCGGGTGCTGGAGGCTTCGCTCTAGGTTTCGAGATGGCGGGCTTCGAAGGAATCTTAGCTATAGATAATGACAAGGCCCCTGCTCGGAGCTATTCGGCAAACTTTCCTAAATCCATAGTATTGAATGAAGACGTGGCCAAACTGAACAGCAAGCTGTTGGAGAGGGTCGCGGGCGACGTGGACGTCGTTATAGGTTCGCCACCGTGCGAGCCCTATACAGCGGCCAACCCTAGGAGGATGGAGGATCCCTTGGACAGGTTGTATAAAGATCCCGTAGGGAGGTTGGTACTCCACTTCATAAGACTGGTGGGCGACTTAAAGCCCAAAGTATTCGTAATGGAGAATGTAATAGGGTTAATTGAGGGTCCCTTGAAGGACGCATTGAGGAAGGAATTCGCTCGGGTTGGGTATAACAAAATATACTTCAACGTGCTTCATGCAGAGGACTACTGTACGCCATCACACCGTAGGAGGGTCTTCGTTTCAAACATACCGATAAACCCTCCAAAGTGTAGGAAGAGGATAACAGTTGAAGAGGCACTGAGAGACTTACCACCTCCCAACAACTACTGGCCTCCTAACCACGAGCCGCCACATATGCCGAAGAGACTGGAGAGGAGAGCTTCCAAGCTCCGCTGGGGTGATGCCTTAATACACTACAGGGGTAGCGGGGGTCGGCTCTACCCAAACATGATAAAGCTTCATCCTAAGAGGATAGCACCCACCGTCTTGGGTAGCTCCAGATTCTTCCATCCTTTCGAGAATAGGCTCCTAACAGTAAGAGAACAAGCCCGTTTAATGGGTTATCCGGACAACTTTATCTTCTTGGGCAGCAAGGACGCCCAGTACAACCAAGTGGGCGAATCGGTCCCCCCGCCGTTGTCTAAGGCAATAGCAAAGGTTGTGCTAAAACACCTTTAGTAAGGGCACTTGAGATCGAGAGGAGGAAACAAAGCGATGAAGGGATGTGACCCGGGCTCTTGGCTGATCGCGTTAAAGAAGAAAAATTGGAATTGCGAACCTGGCAGTTATGAGGAGGCCTTAGAGGTACAAAAGAACATAACAGAGGTTGCGAAGGGAGTGTGGGGTAAGGTAGTAGGTTATAAGATAGCGTTGAGCTCACCGGAATCCCAAAGGACCTTTGGAGGAGGCCCAATAACAGGGCCCTTGTTCAGCTCAAACGTGCTCGGCAACGGAAGCACTGTGTACTTGAATGAACTGAGTGATCCTTTGCTAGAAGCAGAGATTTTCTTGTGCGATGAGAAGCTCTACTTAGCCTTTGAAATCCCGGACAACCGATATGGAAAGAAGTGGAGTCAGTTGAATTGGTTACAACTTCTAGCCGACTTGGCTGGTAGCTACAAGGTTGTCGTTGGAGACGGAGTAGAGCAACTAAAGGGTAAAGTAGAACTCGTAGGACCCAACGGTAATGTTATAGCCTCCAGGGATGTGGACGAGACGAAGATATCTCGAAATATGAGAATCTTGGAAAGTTTGAAGGGATGTAAACTTTTGGGTACAGTAATACAACCATTCAATGTAAGAGAAACTGGAACTTATACCTTTAGACTAGGCGATAGCGAGGCCAAGGTCACTCTTGTTTAACTTGAAATCGATCAAGTCAAGCTCGTCGATACTGATTCCACCTTTTAGCTCTAACCTCCAAGACGAGTTCGTCTTTACCAGACTCTCGATGCTATAGAACCTCCATCCACGTCCGTCCCTCACCTTTACGGCTATCCAAGCCTCCGCACCAGCGCGTTCTTCCCATTCTCTCAACACGTTCACTTGTCTCTCTGATATATAGAGAGCCCTCTCGTCCTTTAAGGTTTTGACCTCTATTGCGAGGACCCTTCCCTTCTTGACCGCTACGAGGTCCGGGTATAGGTACCTCTTGGCCCTAGCTCCAGAAGCCGGGGCTCTTATCACCGCCCAGCCTCTTTTATATAGTTTATATGCTAGGTCCCTCTCGTACTCCGTTCCTCTCAACTCTCGATGCCCGTAATACCTTCTAGTTTTGAGGTAATAACGTGGTGGACAGAAAGAGTTTATTTACCTCCACCCCTAACCCTCATTATCTTATACACTCCGGGTGGCATGACCCAGTACTCGACCTCTACGCCGGGCTCCAGCTTGTTCTTCAGTTCCTCTTCTTCTGGTAAGGGTACCTCGAAGGTGTCATAGGTCTCCATGTCCATTATTTGGACGGTGTCGCCAGTAATGGCTAGTACTTGTCCAACCCTCTTCTCGATCACGGGTACTTCAACCCTGGCGTCAACTGGCGCGGTCAGCGTCTTCTTGGCCCCGCTTATGAGACTGATCGCAACTACGTGAGCCTTAGCGCTTCCGTGCTTTCCGGTCTTTGCTTTGCTCATCTCTACTATCTTACACGGCTCGTTGTCTATCATAATAAAGCTTCCTACCTTCAACTCTCCTAAGGTCGCGTAGGTCTTGGACATAGTCTCTCACCCGCCGAAGCCAGAGATCCCAAGTCCTAAAATATGCTAGTCTATCACAGAAGATGGCACGCCCGCGCGACGCCGCGATGCGCGGCGAGTGATCGCGGGAGCTGGATTGGCCGCCCATTAATCCCCCTCATAACTTTCGCAGACGGTGGCGCCAATGGACGTAAGAGAGTTGGCATTGAAGCACGCTTTGAGGAATGCTTACCTCCACGGTGGTAAGGCCCAACTCAAGGCCGTAATAACTGCGATGCTGGCAGAGAACCCGGAACTCAAGAAGAAGGTTAAGGAAATAATACCCATAGTGAAGGAAGTAATCGAAGAAGTTAATTCCATGAGTTTAGACGAGCAAGAGAGGGTCTTGAGGGAGCGCTTTCCCGACGCCTTGGAAAAGAGGGCAAAGGAAGAGAAGAAAGGCTTACCGCCATTACCTAATGCAGAGAAAGGCAAGGTTAAGACTCGCTTTGCACCAAACCCAGACTTCTACATGACTTTGGGCAACGCCCGGCCAGCCATAATAAGTCACGAATATGCCCGCATGTACGAAGGCAAGTTTGTCCTCAGGTTCGAAGATACTGACCCAAGGACCAAGAGGCCCTTGCCCGAGGCCTACGATGCGATTAAGGAAGATTTGGAGTGGTTGGGTATAAAGTGGGACGAACTATACATTCAATCCCTCAGAATGGAAACATATTACGACTTATTGAAAGAGCTAATAGAAAAAGGAGGCGCCTATGTATGTACATGTCCGACGGACGTATGGAAGAAGTACAGAGACGCGAAGAGGCCTTGTCCTCATCGCGATGAGCCGCCAGAGGTCCAGATGGAGAGGCTCGAGAAAATTTTCGAAGGAGAGTATGGAGAGGGGGAGGCGGTAGTAAGGATAAAGACCGATATGAGTCATCCGGACCCTTCGGTTAGGG
>WAOJ01000154.1 GCA_015521275.1 Desulfurococcales archaeon
GCTTCTGCCATCTCCGGAGTTACCTCGTAGGCGTGCTCCACGTGGGTTACCACGTGAACGTTCCTCTTGCCCGGCTCTATGTAGGAGCCGAGCATCTCCGCGAACTCTGGAGTTATCCTCATCGGTACGGTTACTGGAGTTCTAGTGCCAAACCTTATGAGCTTCACGTGGTCCAGCTCGCTCAGCCTCTTCAGTATGTACTCTATGTCCTCGTCCCTCAGTATGAATGGGTCTCCACCAGTTACGAGCACGTCTATGATGTTCGGGTGCTCCGCGAACCAGTCTATAGCTTCATCTATGGTCATTCTAGTGGGTATTGCGCTCTTGTCCATAGCCGTCATTATTTCCCAGTTCCTCTGGCAGTAAACACAGATCTGGGGGCAAGTGTGAGCGGCCTTTAGGATGGCAACCATCGGATACCTTCTGGTTATGAGCGGATGAGGGCTGGTGTCGTGTTCGCCCATGAAGTCGAAGTAGTATTCCCTTTCGTCCAAGTGAGCAACCATCTCCTTTACGTAATGAAGGGGAGGCAACACTTGCCTCCTCACGGCATAGTCCTTCTTCCAGCCCTCGTCGAAGTCGAAGAGGTGTAGGTAGTAAGGAGTAATTCCGAACGGGACGTTGTAGGTTACTGCCTTCTCTAAGGCTTCCCAGTCTTCCTCCCTTAAGTCCTTAATGAGCTCCCTCAGCACCTTGATGGCCCTCTTACCCCTCAGGGCGTTCCTATAGTGCCACTTGTAGTCCTTCCAGTCCTCCTCTGTACCTCCCAAGACCTCCAGTATCTTCTTCCTATTCTCCTTTCTCTTCTCTATTACCTCCGGCTCCAAGCCGCTGGGATACCTCTTGATGTACTCCCAAACCCTAGAGGCCAAGCGGTCTAGGTAATCGCTCCTAGCTATCCCAGCTTGCCTCCCCTTAAGCTTTGAGAAGTCGAAGTAGCCCAAGCCCTCTGCGTACTTAGCTGGGTAAATGTCGGGCCTGCCGTTAACTGCCTTGAACAAGTGGTAGAACTCGAGGACGAACCCTATGTCAACTTTTTCCAAGTTCCTCATGCGAGCCAAGTCCACCAAGTGCTGTAGAGCGGAAAAGCCGGTGAGTTGTTCGTTGATGGGCGCGAAGACGTTCCTCAGGACCTTTATCGCCTCTAAGGCTTGAGCAGCTATAAGTGGGTGAACGTTAACCTCCCCATAATAGTACTTCATCTCCTTCTCGGAGAGCCATTGGTAAGCGTACTTCCTAGCCTCTTCCAAGTCCCTAGCCTCTTGGAGCTTGTACCTCAAGTCCTCGGCTTCGTCCCACATCCTTTCAACGTCTTCTGGAGTAGGCGGCTTCTCTATCTGTAATGGAACGTCTGTCTTAGGTATCTGGATGGCCATTAGTATCAGCCTTTAGGGCGAGCAAAACCCCACTAAAATGTATGAGCCTTACTCTAGAGTCCACGTTATGCTCTCTCCCCTCCTCTCGATGCATATCTTATAGTCAGTCCCACTCTCTTCTAGCTTCTGGATGACGTCCACGGGGTCCTCTAGCTCTGCCTCCTTCAAGGCTGGGACTACCAAGGCTAAGGCCGACTTCATCTTGTCTCCTCCCTTAAATATAGCTTCTAAGGCGGAGGACGGGACCGTTACTTCTAGCTTGGGAACTCTTCCGCCCGTGAACCTCACGTAGCTCTTTCCCCTATGAGGGAACGTCCTAACGCTGTCGCCCTCTATTACCACCTTTACCAGCTTCCCTCCTCCCCTTCCCAGTTCAACCCTCAACTCTTCGCAATACTTCTCTCCTTCTTCATAAGCCCTCATCTCGCAGTTCAGCCCTCTCTCTTTGAGTTGATCACATATCTCCTCTAAGCTCTCCCCCTCTGCCTCTATTCCTAATACGGATAGCACCGCGTCCGGTAGCTCTCCTTCCTCAATCGCTTCCTTCACGTCCTCTAGGCTCTCTTCTTCCGTTACCACTTCTAGGTAGAGGCCGTCCGAGCACTCTCTATAGTACAAGTAGGGCTTTCCCTCGTATCTCTCTTCTTCTATCTTGGGCTCCGGAGCCGTTGAATACCTTATCAATATCATGAAGCTTCCCCGGTGCCGCAGAGCTTCCCGGAGCTAATGTATGGGGGTCATTTATACTGCTGTTCAGAGTAGGAACTGGGGTAAGAGGCTTGCCGTTCGCAACGGGCTTCTTCTTAATAGCTCCTCAGTATCGCAAACCGGAAGTAATAGCTAGGATAAGGGAAGAACTCCACAAGTCGGGCTTCGAGACTTATGAGATGGACAACCCCGCCTACTTGCTCTTCTACGTGGAAGCACCGACAGTTGACGATTTGATCGATATAATAAGATATGCGGAGGGAATTGAAGGCATATTGAAGGCTTACATAGCTTATGGTTTCTTGGCCGATAAGGAGGCTGAGGAGAGGCTTAACCAGCTGCTCGAGAACAAGGAGATAGGGGTTTCAGAGGAAGCCAAGGCATATTATAGGCTAATACTGTCGAGGATCGAAGAGCAAAGTTCGAAATAGAGCTTTACACTCCCCTCATGTTTTCCAAACCTATTTTAGGGAGAGAATATCACCTCTTGTTGGGACCAGTTCTTGCCAGCGAACAAAGCCCGTAGGAACCTCCTCAAGGCCCTGGCCCTAGGGGCCGCGCTTGCTACTGTAGGTAAGGCTGCCAAGCTAACCAATAAGGAGCTTGAAGGCGAGATAAAGTCCAGCATAAACGAGGTCATGCAGCTTCAAGCTGAAGGCAGGCCCTACATGACCATAGTGCCCATAGGTCCCTGTAGGTTCTGTGGTACCGGTTGTGGAGTCCAAACTCAAGCCCTCGTGGATCCCAAGACAGACCTAGCCATTGAGATGTACGCCATACTAGGAATGCCCGCCTACCCGGTCAACCACGGTGCGATGTGTACCAAGGCCTTCTACATACACAAGGCCATAGGCCACGGAGGCAACAAGCAAGCTGCCAAGGCCAGGCTCAAGAGGCCCTTGGTCAACAAGGACTGGATCATACCGGGCCTCAACAGGCCCCCAATCACTCCAGAGGAGATACCCTTAGCGCCTAGGGTCAAGAACAAGCAAGTGACCAAGAACGTGAGCGCCAAGCTCACTCAAGACGATTACCTCTTCAACAACTTCGTGGAGGTTGACTGGGACACCGCAGTAAAGTTCTTCACCGCTATGTTCAAGTACGCCCTCCAGAAGTACGGCCCCCACAGCTTCGCCTACTATGGAAGCGGTCAGCTGGGAACTGAGGAGAGCTACGTGATCAACAAACTGACCAAGGGAGGAATACACACCAACAACCTAGACGGCAACCCGAGGATGTGTATGGTCTCCGCGGTAGGAGGCTACATAACCGGCTTCGGAGCCGACGAGCCGGAGACCAGCTACGACTTGATAGACATACCCGAGCCCGAGACCGGTGAACACGCCAACACCTTCCTACTCATAGGTACTAACACCGCTGAGGCCCACCCGATACTCTTCGGAAGGATAGCTAGGGTAAAGGAGAGGTTGGGCGACAAGGCCAAGATAATCCTAGCGGACCCGAGGAAGACTAGGACCGGAGTGCTATCTGACCTATGGCTACCTCTAAGGTGGTCCATGGACGTAGCCTTCATGAACACCTTAATCTACATACTGCTCTACGACCTAGCCAAGTGTAAGGCTGACCCAGTTAACGGTAAGGTCACTTGTGAGAACCCCGAGTGGATAGACCTAACTTGGCTCAAGAGGCACGTTGACTTCGCTATAATAAAGCAGAGCCAGAAGACTTGGGCTCTCAAGGACTATAACACCAAATACAACAACTTGAAGAACTTGAACAAGGTATGGGACATGGGTACCACTGCAAGCGTTAAGAGCAACTACGCCTTCTACCCAAGCTTAGGCAAGGAGTACAAGAGTGAGGAAGAGATAGAGAAGGACTGGGAGAAGGGCTTTGCCCTCTACGTAGAGTTCATCAAGCTCTACAAGCCCGAGGTAATGGTCAAGATACTCTTTGGCGACGAGATGCCTCTGATCAAGAGGAGCTTGGCCCAGAAACTCATCCAAGCCGGCGAGCTTGACCCGGCCAAGGTCAACATGGAAGGCACTGAGCCCTTCGTAGAGATAGACCCGGTAGAGGCAATGAAGCTCGCTACCAAGTGGATGGCTAAGGGCAACACCTTAATACTTTGGACCATGGGTATAAACCAGAAGATACAAGGAGTGCACTCCATAAACAGCATAATGAACTTCCTAGCCCTCAGCGGCAACCTAGGCAAGTATGGTAAGGGCACTCTGAGCCTAACCGGCCAGCCCAACGCTTGTGGAGGGATAAGGGACCAAGGAGGCCTAGCCCACGTGTTGCCTTACGGAAGGCTGATCGCCAACGCTGAGGCCAGGCACGAGGTAGAGGAGATCTGGAGGAAGGTGACTGCCGAGCTGATGAGGGACCTAGGCTACCCCGAATCCGTGATACAGAAGACCATGAAGGAGATCTGGGTCCACCCGGTGCCCGGACCTCACGTAATAGAGATGTTCCGCCGTGTGAACGCCGGCCAGATCAAGATAGTCTGGATAGCCGAGACCAACCCCGGTCAGAGCTTACCAAACGTCTTCAAGTTCAGGCTAGGAATGGCTAAGCCGCACGACGACGACCCGGCCTTCCCGTTCGTGGTGGTTAGCGACATCTACCCGACTAGGACCACTGACGTCGCCGACCTAGTGTTACCGGCAGCCGCTTACGCGGAGAAGGAGTTCTTCTACGGCTGTACCGAGAGGAGGTACTCCGTAGCCGGCTACGTGATCAAGCCCTACGGCGAGGCCATCGGTGACCACATAATCTTCGCTATGTTAGGAAAGGCTTGGGAGGACGAAGGCCTAGTACCCAAGGGCATAGTGAGCGTCTTCTTCCCGGAGAGGGTAGACGAGGCCGCCAAGAAGGCCGGCTACAAGAGCTGGGTACAGTACGTAGTCGAGAAGAGCCAAGAGAAGAAGTGGCACATGAAGGTCCTCGACCGCATATGGAACTACGACCTAAGGGCCTTGAGCAAGAACACCTACTACGACTTCAGCTATCCGGACAGAGACACCTTCCGTAAGAGGACTTGGCAGCAGCAGCACGGCTTCAGGTGGCCGTGGCCTTGGACCTATGCCGTCAACCCGAGCGTGAAGAGGAGGTACGACAAGTATGAGAGCGCTATGAGGTATGTCTATCCATATGACCCGCTAATGCCAGATCCAGAAATAATCAAGGATATATACAACAAGATAAAGGACATGAACGATCCGCAAGAGATACGCCAGTTCATAATGAACTATGACGACACCAAGCTGCACCCGATACACAAGAAGAAGTGGCTCGGCCACTTGTGGCACAACCCAGTGCTTCTGAAGTGGGTGCTGAAGAAGATAGTTGAAGAGATCGACGATATGGAGTACAAGAAGAAGTGGAACCTACCGAAGGAATGGTACAACGTCTTCTATGCTAAGTACACTGGCAGGATGACCATGTGGGCTAGGCCGTGGCTGCCGGTAAACATAGACCACAAGACCGGCAAGATGACCATCAACAAGAAGGTGATAATAACCCACGAGAAGCTCGACGCCGATGCAGTGTTCAAGGGCAAGATAAGCGTCTTCGCAGCTCCGAAGGGACCGTTCATAATAACTGAGAAGTACATAGCCGAGCCCGCCAGTGGTGACCCAGAGAGGGGACTACAGCTACTAGAGCAGATGAGTTGGGGCGACGCCCTCGCTACTGACAAGGGCGACGTGGAGGCCATCTTCGAGATAGCCTTAGCTCCGGCAGAAGCTCCGGGCTTCAACTTGAGGTACAGATTACCGGACGGTAGCGTAGTAGATGTGAGGAACGCGGCCGACTACCCGATGGTTGCTACCACCGGAAGGGTCATAGAGCACTGGCACACTTGTACCATGACTTGTAGGGTACCGGAGCTGTACAGAGTCAAGCCGAGCGCCTATGCGGAGATCAACGTGAAGACCGCTAAGAAGCTAGGGCTGAAGCCAGGAGACTGGGTAGTGGTGGAGAGCCCGAGAGGAAAGGTGGTAGTCCCAGTGAGGATACTGAACCCGAAGACCGGCCTAGGAGGTCCAAGAGCGGACTACACCTTCATACCGTGGTTCGACCAGTACAAGCTGGCCAACGTGTTCACGCTGGACAACTACGACGTGCAGCCGTACTTCTTCCAGCCGGACTTCAAGACGGCTGCAACTAGGATAAGGAAGGCCAGGCCCGACGAGATACCGCCGGGAGGAATATGGTCCAAGGTACAAACCGCCAAGCCCAACTACGACATAAACCTCAAGGATTACTGCCCAGATTGTAAGGTGGAGCTAGAGTAACTTTTTTTCATGTTAACGCCCTCTCCTTTAATCCCCCCCTTCATCTCCTATTCGGGTACCTCAACCTTGAACCGCGCTCGGAGGAACTTACTCAAGGGGATTCTTCTGGTAGCTGCCTCAAGCTTATTGCCGAGGGCTTCAGAGGCCGTTAAGGCTCTCGAGAAGGCTTCTCTGGGCGACTGCGAGAGCTACTATTACGAGCCTTGGGTTCTGAAGGCCAAGGACAAGATCGCCTATTACCAAGCTTTAGGCTTGACGGAAAAAGTTGGAAATAAGGTAATAGTAAAGAATCCCTTGTTGCCGGACAAGTGCATGACCTACACTAAACCTTACAAACAAGATCACTACGAGTTACCGCCTCCCGGAGCAGACGAGAACTACGCCAGCAAGTGCATCAGGTGCTCTTTGTGCTATACGGCTTGTAGCAACATGGGCTATGGGGTCCTTAGGCTCAAGGGCTTTGAGGAAAACCCGGCCGAGGCCGGGGTCCCGGTAGCTTTCGACCTATACAACCATCCCTGTGAACTCTGTATGGAGTGCGTTAAGGTCTGCCCCACTGATGCCTTGGCCAAAATAAAGCCTGAAGAGGTCAAGATGGGAATAGCTTTGATAGACCCGGACTTGTGCTGGGCTTGGAATAGCGGCGACTGCGAGAGCTGTGCTTCTGCATGTCCCAGGGGAGCGGAGGTCTTCGAGTTCACCTACAACGAGTGGGGCAAGCACACTAGAGTTAAGCCGGAGGAGTGCAACGGCTGTGGCCTATGTATGAGGGCTTGCCCAGTGCCGGGAGCAGCCATACATGTTTTACCTAGGGACGAGTACGAGAGGAGGACCAAGAACTTCAAGAACACTGGAATGACCTATGAGGAATACATAAAGCTCATTTTCGATGCTGAGTTCAATGATCCGTATAAAGCTACCATAAGGAGTTCTATGAATGCTGACTACTTGATAAACGTTAGAAAGGCGAAGAGGCCCACGCCGGGTTTGTGAGGTGAGCGCTAAATGATTGAAAAGCTAAAGAGGTGGATAAGGGGAGCCCCGCCAAGGGGCAAGTGGACCTTAGCCAGGAGGACCCTCCAAATTTTAATACTCTTAGGTTTTGCCCTCCAGCTTCCCATATACTTCTACGCAATAAAGCCGACCTTCCACGGAAACGTAACTTGCTCCATGCCCTTAGAGGGTTCGCTAGCATCCAGTAGAGTGTTCTGCGAAATCCCGATGTTCGATCCTTGGGCCTTCGTGGAGCTGTGGGGCTCTGCCCATCACGTAATACTCCAAACAGTGATAGGGGTGGCAGTGGTAGTCACGCTCTACAGCATCTTGGGAAGGTTCTTCTGTGGCTGGGTCTGCCCTATGGACTTACTGTTCAGTCTCTTCGAGAAGAAGCTATCCCTCCCTAGGGACAGCTACCACATGAGGTACCACGAGGCTAGCACTAAGGAAAAGATAGTGCCAATAATATCCATGGTAGCGTTCTTCCTGCTGTCGGTATACTTCAGCATACCCTTCTATACCACAATATCCCCCATAGCCGGCACTACCAAGTTCTTCGACGAGCTCGTAGCGATAGCTATGGGCTTGCCCGGAGCGGCTTTGGGAACGGCCGTAGCATACGGAACTTTCATGACTGTTGCGCTAATAGTGAATATCATAGCCGAGAAAGTGTTCAAGGTAAAGAGGTTCTGGTGTAAGTACGTGTGTCCAGTGGGCAACTTGTACGGTTTCATAATGAACAAGTACAGCCCCTTCAGGATAAAGGTTGAGGACGTGACGAAGTGTACTAGGTGTAACCTCTGCAGCATGGTATGCCCAATGAACATAGACGTCTACGGCCAGTACGTCGCTTCGATGAGGGACGTTAAGGATTATCGCTGCTTCCACTGCGGAAGGTGCGTGGAGGTCTGCCCGAGCGGTGTAATAAAGCTGGGCTTCAGGTTTAGGAAATGATGTATTTTTTCCTTATACTTTCGAACAGTTCCTCCATCCTCTTCGTGTGTGAGCCCTTCCAATAGGGCTGGCCGCACTTGGGACAAACCCACAGCTCCCTATCCCTAACCTTACCCACGTACACCAGTTCCGAGTTACACAACGAACATCTCAAGGGCCTCTGAGGCATCTTCAAAGGCAAGCCTAAAGTCATGTGCAATTCCTCCAATTGTCCCCTCACGTCTTGGGAGTTTAGGTATATACAATAGCCTTCAAACCTCTTACACAACCACTTGTCCTTGGTCAATAGTATCCTGTCCTTGTATTTCTTTAATATTTCTTCATCTTCCTCTTGAGTGTATATGGTATCATAACCTAGGACCCTCAAAAACCTGGCGAGTTTACCTAACATGGCATCACAAACGAACTTCAGCGGAGGCTGCACGCCGCTGCCACGTTTATTGGCACGTAAGCTAGACCTCCCTCCCCCTTTACCAGTACGTAGTCAACCCTATGTATGTCTAGGCTCTCCACCGCTTCGGAGAGCTTGACGTTTTCCTTGAACACCTCGTACGGTTCGTGAGGCAAGTCGTTCAAGCTCAGTTGTCCTACTTCTAAGGTCCTCTCTTCCCATATCCTCTTGGCCAAGTCTCTCGAGTCCAGCACTCTGTCCTCTATGCTCACCACTGGCGAAGAGGTCTCGTACATTACCTTTAAGGCTTCATTTAAGTCTTTCGCCACCGGAACGGGCTTGGCTATCGAGCCTAAGGCAGCTTCGCAAGGCCTCTTAGCCACCACTTCCCTTAGGGGGAGTATTCCTACGGCCTTGTCGCCCTGAACAATTGGGTACTCGTCACTGGGCGGGGCTTGCTCTAGCACCTCCCTAACCTCTTTATCACCCATGTCCAAGGTTAAGGGTCTGGCATTCATTAAGGCTCTCTTCAAGGGCTCTAAGAGCACCTTGTAAATAGGTTCGTCCTTCTTCTCCCATAAGGCAACTTCTGAGGCCAGTTTAGGAAGGGTCACCAATCCTAAGTACTTCACGCCGTCTCCAACTATCACGTCAAGCACGTTTCTGTTGAGCATTTCTAGTAATGCCACCCTGAAGGGAGTGGCTGGAGTATGTATTACTTCTAGCTCTCTAGCCTCGTCCAACCAGCGTTGTTCCTTGTGAACTCTCGTGAGCTTCGGCGGGGTTCCGTCGGACCTCAAGAACCTAGGGCCTTCGGGCCTCCTCAAGCCTCTTTACCGTGTCTCTCGTTTAGCGGAGAGAAGTAATTAATTGGATCGCATTAAGGTCAAGCGGTGTCCGCTTGAGGAAGTTGAAGCTCGTATTGCTAGTAGGCGATGGAATGGGAGACAGGCCAGTGCCCTCCTTGGGAAACAAGACCCCACTAGAGGTGGCCAGCACCCCTAACTTAGACGAGATGGCCAGGAGGGGTAGGGTAGGCCTAATGGACGTCATAGCCCCCGGCGTACCTCCGGGGAGCGATACGGCCCATTTAGCCCTCTTCGGCTTGGATCCCTTCGAATGGTATGAGGGAAGGGGCCCCTTCGAGGCTTTGGGGGTTGGAGCTGAGCTGGACCAAGGAGACGTAGCTTTGAGAGGCAACTTCGCCACTGTCAAGGAGGAGAATGGCAAGCTGATTGTGGTAGATAGGAGGGCCGGGAGGAAAGTTCCGGAAGCAGAGGAGCTGGTTAAAACTCTAAACGAGAAGCTGAACAAGGTGAAGGACGTTGAGGTTAGGTTTTACCACGCTACGGAGCACAGGTTAGCCGTAGTCCTCCATGGCCCGGGCCTCAGCGACGAGGTTAGCGATACTGATCCTCACGAGGTCGGCAAGCCCGTGGCCCTCTCAAAACCTTTGAAAGATACTCCCGAAGCCAAGAAAACTGCCGAGATACTCAATGAAATAACATTGAAGAGCTATGAGATATTGAAGGATCATCCGGCCAACTTGGAGAGGGTTAAGAGAGGTTTACCTCCAGCTAACATAGTCCTACTGAGAGGAGCCGGAATGATGAGGAAAAGGCTCCCCAAACTCCAAGAACTCTTCGGCATAAGGGCAGCTGCTGTGGGAGCAACCGCTCTGGTCTTGGGCGTCGCTAAGGCGGTCGGGATGGACATATACGTTCCTAAGGGCGCGACCGGAGGGATAGATACAGATTACAGGGCTAAGGCTAGGGAAGCTGTAAAGCTCTTGGAAGACTACGATATGGTATTCGTCCACTTGAAGGGGACGGACGCTGCTTCCCACGACGGTTTAGTGGAGGAGAAGGTAAGGATGGTAGAGGCGTTAGACTACATAGCTGGCTACATAATGGACTACTACGACGGCGAGGCGGTGTTTGCTGTAACTCCGGACCACGCCACACCCTTGACCGTTAAGGAGCACACCGGTGATCCGGTGCCGGTCTTGTTGTATGCTCCCACCCAAATACCGGACGAAGTGGGCGAGTACAACGAGAGGAGCGCGATAAAGGGGAGCTTGAGGATAAGGGGTAAGGACCTAATTAGGTTAATGGTGAACTACGCAAACAGGGCAAAGAAGTTTGGGGCGTGAGGAAGTAAAGAGAGCCCTTTCTATCCTATCTAAGTACGTGGATGAGATTGAGCAGAAGGATCCCCAGTACCTTTGGATCTCGAAGGTAGCTGAGAAGCACGGGATCAAGGCTTTACCGGTGGTCGTTGGAAATGCCTTGGTCAGCTATAGGCTGAGCGGGACCGGGGAGCAGTACTGGGAGGAGTTCGGGAGGTTCTTCTTGAGTCACGAACCCACAATAGAAAACTTGATCAAGTTCATTAGGCTTTCCAAGTATAACAAGGCAATGAAGGAGCAGAAGGTCAAGAGGATAGAGAGGGTGAAGGCAGTCCTAGAGCGCTTGGACAAGCGCCATTCAGACTTGAACCTCCTCAAGGAAGAACTCAAGAGAGCTCTTAACGCGAAGGGAACCGAGAAGACCCTAGTGTTCGCACTAAAGATGGCCTACTACCTCTTCAAGGCCTTGGGCTTACCCGTTAAGGGAGATGTGGAACTACCCATTGATTCTAGGATAGCCACGGTAACATGTGCCTCCGAGCTACTGGACGCAAGCGTTGAAGAAATAATGGGCAAGAAGAGGGACGAAGCCATAAGGATATGGAGAGAGTTGGCAAATGAGGTGGGCTTGAAAAGCCTTCACTTGGATGCCTTGCTCTGGTTACCAGCTAGAGGTTTGAGGAAGGCCCTATGTAAGGGCTTGGATGTTGGTAAAGAGGTTGTGAGAAGGAACTTGGAGGAGTACGGAATAAGGGAAGCGGAGGAGGTGGCGGAACTTTTGGTGAGGAGGGCTTGCTGTTAAACTAATATAGCCCCTTTGTGGAAGCGTATCACGGATGAGATCTGGTGGGCCCGTAGCTCAGCCAGGCAGAGCGGCGGGCTCCAGACGGCTTGCCGGATTCTACGGGTCTGGAAGAGCCGTAAGGCGATGATCGACGTTTGGAGCTTCGAGGCGAGCCGTGAGAAGCGGAGAGACCCGTAGGTCGGGGGTTCAAATCCCCCCGGGCCCACCACAGCCACGGCGGGCTCCTATTTCGCACTTAAACTTATAAACCTCGGGCCATACCTGTTTACGAAAGGCAAAAAAGGGGTGTGGGCGAAGGTGCCCGAAGCCAGAGGGGTTGGGGAGCAGCTTAGGTGCCCCATCTGCGGGAGCACCGACATAATATTCGACGAGGAGACGGGCAACTATGTGTGCAGGAGATGTGGAGCCGTAGTAATGGAAAGGTACATAGACCAAGGCCCTGAGTGGAGGGCCTTCACACCCGAAGAGAGAGAAAGGAGGGGGAGAACTGGAGCCCCCTTATCGCCCACCTTGCATGACCAAGGCCTAACCACAGTAATAGACCACAGAGA
>WAOJ01000155.1 GCA_015521275.1 Desulfurococcales archaeon
GGCTCATAGCTCTTCGGTGGAGTGTAAGCCCCTTTAATTTTATTCTTGAATAAGCTGCAGAACAACGAATCTTTTACGACTATCTCCTTCGAGGTCTCACTCTCCACAAATATCTCATCAAAGAATAAGCAAGGCAGATGCGCTTCAGCTATTATCGGGAAACAGTTCCTAATAGCTATTGTTATTTTGGTTATCAAAGGAACTATTGCAAAATTCCTGCTGCTTATACACATGTTCCTCATTTCGTATATTATATAGGAGCAAGCAGCTACTTTAGCGAAGTATATCTTTATTGTGAAGGCAGTTTTGAACGCGCTGGGCACGGTATACCTAAGTAAGAATCGATCAGCCAACGCCATCGTTTCGCTCAGTTCCTTTATTTCGCTAAACGCTTTCGGAGTAAATAACTTGGTTGTAATCTTGATAAACCTAACGTCAACTCCTTTGTTCTTTATACTCTCTACGACATCCTTAATTACCTTGTTTTCAGATGTGGTAAATATGACCAATATCCTCTCCACTCCGATAGCTCTCAAAGAGTCTATCACGCCTAGCATGTGAGAGGTGGCCCCTCCCGCAACCCTTATTTCTGTAGCCCCGAAGATTATTCCGACGTCGTAAACTCTCTTCTTCTTTATTTTCTTCCTCAAGTAATACGAATAGACGGTTATCACTGAAAGGTAGAGCAAAGTGAAGATGGTGAAAGCTCCTACGAGGTCTATGAGTATTGGCCAGATAGGGGCGAGCACTAGCAATAACGTGATTGCTGTTACGGTGGTCAAGCCCTTGAGGAGCATCTTCTTGGAAACCGGCGACTTCTTAGTATGCCTCAGCGAGGACATACTTTCAAGGCACCGAAGAGGCCAATGGAGAAGGCCTTACAAGGCTTCGGTGAGGTAAAAGACCTTCTTTACGTTGAACTCCTTGTTGGCCTCGTACCTGAGCCTTAAGGCCTCGGCCTCCCTTAAGACCCCGTAAGAGGGTGACCAGAAGGACTTCATTATTTCATAACCTTTCAATGGGCCCTCAACTTTTAGCTCAAAGCCATTTAACTTGAAGTTCTCAACCCTTGGGCTCACCAAGGTTTCCTCCCAACAGCCCTCACTAAACGAGTCCTCCACCGTAACCCTTTCCTCCTCAACCCTTATCTTCCTCCTAAAGCGCGCGTTGCTACACTTCACCTCTAGGTCCATGTAGTCCCTAAACTTGCACTTGCAGAAGCACTTGGCAGAGAAGGAGCTGGGGAAGGAGCACTGCTCCTTACCACAAGGCCTTGGGGCTGAATGGAGTAAAGCGGACCTCATGATATCTCTGACCTTCGGCAAGCCGGTATAGGTGAAGGTCCCCGGGTCTAGTACTACCCACTTTCCTTTCCATATTACGAAGGCCCCCTTGTCGGAGTGATGGTGGCCGCTGGGAACCCCTTTCCTCGTCTCAGAGCAATACAGAGCCACCAACGTCTTGCCATCGTTATAGACGTGCATCCAAGGCTTATCGACCTTAAACGTCTCCTCTTTAGAGTACTTGGAATCCAGCGCGTTCAATATTGAGACGAGCTCTTCCTTAGCTCCTCCTTCCAGCTTTGGGAAAGCTTCCAAGAGCCCCAAAGACTTGGCCAACGCCAAGGCCGTTAGAGTTGAGGTGTAGTCCCTAGAGAGCCTCTCCAGAACCAAAGCCCTATCGCTTCCATTATCCCCTACTAAGGGAAAGGTCGAGTCCGGCAAGGTTATGGAGGCCAGGTTCCTAGCCGCTTCTCTCAAGACCCCGCTGACCTTAGGGACGAAAGAGCTGTAGACGCTCGGGAGGGTCCTCTTTAAAATGAAGAGCGCTGCCAGTATTCCCTCTAGAACGAGCAAGTGGTAAGCGGTAGCGGCTTCGTACTGCCAGCTGCCTCCCAACTGAAGCTTTATTTCCGTTTCGAACATCTTGAGGGCATCCTTCAAGTACTTCTTGAATGGCTCCCAAGCAACGCTCAAGTAGGAGAGGGAAGCTATTAGGCCACATAAGTCCATCATGGTGTGATTGCTGGTAACGGTCCAGCCTTCCATGAACTCGTATATGAAGGGGGGAGTTAGGAGGAGGAGTCTTAACAGCTCTTCTGCCAAGTTTTCATCGTACTTCAAAGCGTAATCCATAGCGAAGATAGCGTTCAAGGCCCTTATGCCAGCTTCCATAGCGTTCCCCCAAGCGGGCCCGTAATAGGGCTTCACGAACTTCAAGAACTCCTTAGCCTTCCCCACGTCTTCCCCGTTCAAAGCCATGAGGGATGCCCTAGCTAAGTGGTAGCCCCTCAGGTAGAACCAAGGGTACTTGACATCCGCTCCTTCCTTTAGCGACACGGGGAGGGCCAAGTGGTGGAAGTCCGTTAAAAAGGAGAAGCACGACTTGACGTCCTTAACGCCCTCGGGAGAGGAGTAACAAGGGTAGCCCAATTCCTTTGTGCACTTGCATACCTTAACCCACCTCCCCCCGGCCCTCCAGTAACCCAGCTTGAGTTTCTCGAACTCTTCATCCATGGGTAAGGGTTTGAGGCCCAATGGCTTCAACGACTTCAGGAGAGCTTTTGGGACCCTAAACTTAGAAAGCCTGTACGAGAGGGTGAAGGTCTTTTGGGGATCCATTTCTAACATTGAAATTAACATTTCGGCCGTCCTTTTGATGCCCACATCCTTTAGCACCTTTAGCAAAGCGTACAAGCTCTTCCCGGCTGAGCTTGGAAGAGAGATAAAAAGAGGGTTCGGGACTGGCTCTGGGGAGGAGAGTGAACCTACGAAAGATGCTCAAACCCTTGGCGGCCGTAGTGGCAATAGTATACTTGATAATTAGCTACTACCTCCTCTTAGCGCCGAACGACGTGGCCATACTGTTCCTAAGGGTTTACGTGTGGTTGCTGACCACAGCCTTCTTAGCCTTTGGGGCTTGGGTCACGATAAAGCTCTTCGCCGTACCGAGGCCCGTTCCTTTACCAGAAGTAGAGAAGCAGTTCGAGGAGGAGCTGAAGAAGCTTTACGAGGAGTGGAGGGGTAAGGAATGAAAGCCCTCCTAGCCACAATAACCCTAATAGTCCTCTTGGCAGCAGCCTATGTGAATTACCGCGTTACGTTCGAGGTGTTGGGCTTCATAGCTTGGTCATGCGTGCTCGTATATTCCCTAATAGTCGTAACTTTTCGCTTACTCTCGAAGCTGAAGGAAGATAGGGAAACGATAAGGCTTGCCTCCGAGTTCAAGGCCTTTAACAGGGCCCTTCACTCGGTAATAAACGAGGAGAGGGACTGAAGTAAATTGCCTTTTACCTCACAACCCCTAACGCCCTCCAAAGCTCCTAACGCTTCCTTCCAGTCCTTCACCCACATTATGCAAGGGGCTAACGGTCCCAATGCCTCCTTCAAAGCCTTAGGACCGGAAACAACCAAACCCACTTGAGCTAAGGAGAAGGCCTCAAAGACCTTCTCCGAGTCCAGTCCCTTGTAAAAGGCCAAGAATGTGCCACACTCTTCCCGTTCAACCCTATTTAGCTGCATCAGGGAAGACAAGACGGGTTGTTCGGAGGTTAAGAACACTTCCACACCTAACCTCTTCAACAAGTAAATGGTTTTGGATGCGTTGAAAAGGTCATCGGTCAAGGGAGACAAGCACAAGGCGCTGCCCTTCTTCAACGGTTTTGGGTTGGGTAAGACGGCATTGGGAGGGAAAGGCCCTACAGCCTTCACTAGCTTAGTCATGAACTTATCTGGCCTGTCCAGATATAGAAGAGTTTTCGCGCTGCTGGCCAACGCTAAGGCCAGCCATGAGGTCTTCGGTTTGTATAGAATTATTGTGTCTTTTTCGTTTAAGAATGGGAGCTCTTTGAAACTAAGCTCTCTTGCGCTCACCTTCATTAAGTCCTCAACTATTGCCCTTCCCAGCTCGGTCTTGGCGACCTTGAAGTATATCATTCCGCCTCAACCGCCCCAACCAAACACATCTTATATCCCTCTTCGTCAAGCAGCCCGATCTCCTTGGCTACCTCGCAGAAGCAAGGGTTTCTGGGCACGTACTCGCCCTCGCTCTTTATCCACTTTATCATTTCTTCACTAGCCTTAGCCAAGCACTCGTTAATCTTTTCGTCCTTTATTGTAATTCTAAATATTGAGGCTAGGGGAGGCCACATCATGGCTCCGGTAAATATTTTTGAGTCAACGAACTTGGCCCTTTTCCAATAAGGGCTGACCTCCACAGTTACCTTAGATACTAGCTTCTTCAAGTCGTAATAACCTAAGAGCGCAGCTAAAGGCAAAAGCAGGGCGAATACTACTATTAAGAAGTATTTGTACGGAATGAAGCGTTTGAGGCCAGTGAAGTACCACACCAAGGAAGCTGTGTTGAACAGAGCTATGAAGAAGGCTATATAGTTGCTTAGCCCCAATCTCGTGTAAACGTAGAACCTAATTATCCTTTGCAACAGACCCAAAGCTCTCACCTATACTCTGGTTTCTCTTTGAACAACCTCGCTATCTCGTTCGGGTCAAGACCTTTAACGCCTGCCAGTTCCATGTAGAAGCCCACGCACTCCGGCTTGGGCAAGGGGGCTGACTTGGCTATTCCCTTATAGCTGTTTGCGACCCATGAGACAGTGTTATACGCTGTCCTCCTCAAGCACTCTTTAGCCCTCTCGTCCAGCTTACCCTTTTCCTCCAGCGCCTTCCACAAGATCACCACTTCCGGTAAGGGGTAAATGCGGCCCACTGCAATAGAAGCGCTGCTCCAAGGAGGCTTTCTCCAGTAGGCTTGCTTCTCTGCAGTCTTCCTACTTATTCCTGCATTAGTGTCCAACCAACCTAAGAACATTCCTATGATAAACAAGAGCACAAAAGCTAACAATACTATTATGTCCGCGAGAAGACCCCTAACCTTGAGCTTTGGGAGTACTATGCCTTTCAGTATTGCTGCCATATTTATTAATGACAATAGGAAAGCTATGTAATTGTTATAGGCAACCTTAACATAGGTTATGAAATCCATTATCTTCCTTCTATATATTAAGTTAGCGATCTTAAGCAATATCTTATTTAGCTTCATAATGTTCACCTCGCTAAAGATTTTAGCAGCGAAACGAACATCTTACACGTCATCTTGCTGAACTCCTCGACGAACGCCCTATAATTGGGACCCAGCCCCTTCCAGCTTTCATCCCTTAGGTACCACTCCATCGCGTTCGTTAAGCTTTGTACGTCTTCAGGGTTGTATACCTTTACCCCCTTAATGCCC
>WAOJ01000156.1 GCA_015521275.1 Desulfurococcales archaeon
GGAAGAGGGAAGGTGACTCTTGTGTGATCTCACTATCTCAATCAACTGGCCCTTGAAGAAGACCAAGAGTTCTCCCCTCAACCCGTGCCACCAAGCGTCGGTTATGACGAGCTTGTCTGCCCATCTCCTAGGCAAGGGCTCCAGCCAAGAGGTGTTGAGCATTACCACCGCGTCGTACCTGGCCTCAAACTTCAAGAAGTTGGCCCTTACAACGCTCAAGTTAGGGTGGAGGTTGGGATGGGCTTTAAGACCTATTTCCAACATCCTAGGATTTATCTCGACTGCTATTACCTTGTAACCTTCCTTTGCCAGCATGAGTGAGAAGTCCAAGGTGCCCGCCCCGGCGTCCAATACCTTAGCTCCCTTCGGCAAGAACCTTTTGACGGTTTCCAAGGCGAGCGAGTACATACCGTCCTCCGGCACGGGGCTCACGTCTTCGGGCCTCAAATTCAGCTTATTGGCCAAAGCGTAGGCGTCCTTCATCCATTTGTCTTTGTAATAAAGTTCCCAGAGCTTGACGCCCTTCATCATTTTAAGCTGTTAAGAGGCCCTTAAATGGCGATGAGGAGGACCTTAGGGCTGGAGCGGTGAAGAGCCCACCCTTGGCCGAGCTCAAGAGGGCCTAAAGCATAAAGCATATTCTATGAGACCGCTCTGGCCGTCAACCCTTATCCTCCTCAGCACGGCTTCCACTTCTTGACCTTCCTTTGGCTCCTCCAATACGTCCACTAGTTTCGCTATTACCCTATTTCCGTCCTCCAGCTCTACCAAGCCCACATACATGGGCGCGAAGTCCTCGTAGCCATCCGGGACTTGAACTATCTTGGTCCAGCTCAAGAGCTTCCCGTTCAGAGGTAGCCTCACCCTTGTGGTACGCTCCCCACACTTGGGGCAGCGCTCCACGTTTTCCCTAAAGGCTCTGCCACACTTGGGACAAACGTTGACCTCAAACCTATACCTATAGTGTTTGTTCCTCCATATGTGGGCTGGACTTATCTCCAAGGCTCACACCTCCTTCATATAGGTTATGTAAGTAGAGGCGCCCAACAGGTTGCTGCTCTGGGTCAAGAAAGACTTAACCTTACCCAATCTACCCAGTCCTTGGGTTATGGCTAAGAAACCTTCAGCCACTTGGTAAACTCCCGTAGCTCCCACTGGATGGCCCCTAGCCTTCAAGCCGCCAGAGGGGTTGACCGCTTCTTGGTTCTCTTCTAAGAACTTGAGGGCCTTACCCCTCTCAGCTATTCCCATTGACTCCAAAGCTATTACTCCGGCTATGGTAAAGGGGTCATGTACTTCAAAGGCCTCCGCCTCGGGGTTGCCAAGCTTCTCCATGGCCTTCTTGGCGCTATCCATGAAGGTCAAATCCCTCTCTGCAAGAGTGAGCTTGGAAGAGGAAGCGGAGGTCTTAACCTCCACCGGAGTGCTTTCTGAAGTGAACATTATTGCAGCAGCTCCGTCGCTGAAGGGGTGGGAGTGGAGGAGGGTTATCGGAGAAGCCACAACTTGGCTCTTGAGGACCTTTTCCACGGTTATGGGGAACCTTAACATGGCGTGAGGAACGTGGACTGCGTGGGAGTGCATGACTACTGGCCAGAGGGCCAGCTCTTCTTCACTCACGTTGAACTTCTTCATGTAAATCCTGGTCGCCAAGGCGTGGGCGCCGGCGTAGGTTAAGCCGTATACGGCCTCGTAAGGGGCTATTAGGGTCTGTAACTGTTTCACGGCGTGCTTGTGCTGGAAGTCGTTGCTCTTGTCCACCCCTACTACGAGTACCCTCTTCATTCCGGACTTTATGAGCTTCTCCGCCAGGCTTACTGCTGCGCCGCCCGAACCGTCTCCGGAGCTCACCTCATATACTTCGGTTTCTAAGCCTAAGTACTCCGCTATGAGGGCACCTATGTTGTGGAAGTTCTCTTGCATCCTGCTCAAGTAGGTACTCACTATTAGGGCATCTGGCTCTCCGCACTCCCTTATTACCTTTCCAGCCACCTCCGCTCCCAAGGCGGCTGAGGACTTCTCGTATAGCCTACAGACTGGGGTCACTTCTGCGTGGCACACGTACATATTACCTCACCAACTTCTTTATTTTATTCCTATACCTCAAGTAGGTAGCATAATCAACCCTCACTTTTCTATCTATATAGCTTTGGGTTGAAGGCGCTAAGTTCTTGACGTCCTCAATCCTCTCCTTCACTTCGAACAAGTACGCATCGGCTCCGGCACCGGAGCCGAAGGGAGCCATTAGTATCAAGTCTCCGGGAGATGCGTTGTCCAACACCTTGGTCATCCCTATGAAGGCTGAGGCGTTGTAAGTATTCCCTATATCGGCAGTAGTCAAGCCTAACAAGTATTGCTCTTTCGTGAAACCAAGCTTCTTGGCAAGCTTTGCGGGGAACCTAGCGTTGGGTTGGTGGGGCACGAAGTAGGTTATGTCCTTGGGCTTCAAGCCGTTTCTCTCTAAGAGCTTAGTTATTGCGCTCTCCAAGTGGTGGAAGTATGCCGGCTCACCAGTAAAGCCTTCGCCGTGCATGGGGAACTGACTCCCGTCCCTCCTCCAGAAGTCCGGAGTATCGGTGACGTAAGTATAGGCATCTATTAGTTCTGCTACGACATTTTCGTTGGAAACCACGAAGGCGGCTGCCCCAGAGGCAGCAGTATATTCCAACACGTCTCCGGGAGCTCCTTGAGCCGTGTCACTCCCTATTATTAAGGCATGTCTGATCGTGCCCTTAGAGACCATGCTCAGCGCATGCCTCAAGCCCTCGCTAGCAGCCCTACAAGCGAACTCCGCGTCGACCGCCATGGTTTCCGGAGCTATGCCCAAAGCGTCAGCAATTATGCTGGCAGAGGGCTTTACAGCATAGGGCTTGGACTCAGAGCCTATGAAGACCATACCTATGTCCTTTGGTTCTATTTGTGCTCTCTTCAACGCGTTCATAGAAGCTTCCCAAGCCATAGTTACCGAGTCCTCGTCCGGTCCGCCTAGGGACTTCTCCGGAACCCCTAAGCTCAAGGGCGTTAGGGGGTCGGCCCCCCAATGGATGGCTATCTCTTCTGTGGAAACTCTGTATGGGGGAACGTAGGCCCCCCAGCCGGCAATGCCCACCAAACTCAGCGCCCGTTAAGGCTTAAGTGAAAAGGGTAATAAGGCAGCTGTCAAACGTAGTGTCATACAATTGTCTTAAGGTGGGGGAGGGCGTCCCTCATTATCTCTAGCCTCTTGACCAGCTCTTTGGCTATATCTTCACAATCACCTTCAAGCCCTTCCAGCGCCTTCACCGTTATTTCAACGATAGAGAGTTGACCTCCCTTCGGCCCGCACTTCCTAGCTTCAAAGAAGGTACTCAGAGCTTCCCTAACCTTCTTTCTCTCATCGCAACCCAAGCACTTAGCTAAGGTACCGACAAGCATGGCTAAGACCGTTCCAGCCCTACTACAGCCGGTCTTGCATCCTAACGCAACTTCACTCTTTCTTAGGATAGCTTCCAAGCTCTCCTTGAAAGCGTTTATGTGTTCATTTAAGTCCTTCGAGCCGTCAGATATGTGCTCTCTCAAGTCTATTATGGGTAGCTCGGGGTCTACTGACTTGAGTACTTGGACCTCTTCAAAGGAACCGGCATAAATTATGAACGAACGAGAACAATTTCCTATAGCATAGCGAAAGACGGGCATAATTCCCCTGAAGGGAGGAATTAAAAAGCACTATTTTTAATTATCCTCTTCCTTCTTAGAACCCTTGTTGCTAGACTTCCTCCTAGCCAGTATCTTGCTGAATATCGGAGCTAGCAACGCCACGCTCGGGAAGTTGACTTGCGCTATCTCGGGCTTCGCCTCTGTAGCGCCGCTAGTGCTCGTCGAGGTGGACGTGGTAGGCATCGTTGGCATCGTTCCGCTTGAGGCACCGGCTGCTGGTAGCGCGCCGCTGAGTGAGGGGTTAGTATAGCTGCTTGGGAGGCTGTAAGGCCAAGTGGTACTTGGGTAGGCGTTGTAGTATAGCACTATTGGCCATACCTTGCTCATCGTGACGTCATAGTTACCGCTCGTGTATCCGTTGGCATCAAGGATGCTCGCGAAGTCGGCACCCGCGTTGCCACTGGCACCTATCTTGGCATTGTCAAACGTTATCAAGCTCAGTACAGCTGCTTCGTATGCGGCTGCTGCGCTGGTTCCCTCTATACCTCCGGTCATCGAGATGTCAAATGCCTTGTTGGTACTGTCGTAGCTTACAGTGAAGGGTACGAGGATGTCTTCGTATTGGGCGTTGCTAGTGTCTAATATGCTTCCGCCGTTAATTAGGGCCGGTACCTTAGTTCCTAGGGTTAGGCTGATAGAGTAAGTAGTGCCGTTAATGTCAACGCTAGCGACGGTCTGGGTGATAGCAGAATTCGTAGTCCCACTTATGTTGGCCAAAGCTGGGCCTCTCAGCCATATCGTGTTCTCGGGGTTGAAGGCTCCATAGTAGTGCACGTTTCCATTGGAGTCAGTAGCGCTAACCTCTATCTCACCGCTGGCTGGGCTTGACAGCACTGGCTCGAATCCTGATACAGCAACTATCTGGGGGTCGGCTTGGAGGTAGTCGTTGGTGTTGATGAACTGTGAACACTGTGCTGGGAACACGTACAAGCCGTTGTTGTTGAGCTGTGTTGTTACATCGACTTGTGAATTTGGAAGAGGTGCGACTGCTATGTGTAGGTTAGCTTGCGTCATAGCCGTCTGTAGCTGGGAACAGTAGTTCTGCATGTCGGTCTGCGAGAGGGACGGCGATATTATCTCATCTAGTAGTATCGGCTTGTATTGGGATGATGCTAGCGCGGTCGCCAAACCTTGGGCTGCAGCGTCGTTCAGTGAAGTAACGACGTCAAGCGCCGCTAGCTTGTTGCCTAGGTAGCTAAAGTCATAATCAAGCACTATCTGCTTGCCTAGTTCCTTGGCTCCCTCAATGAGTACTTGCGGTATAACCGCGCTGGTGAGCTGAGGTGTGTAGTCCTCTAGGACTATAGCGTAAGTAGCCGCGTTCACGACGTATACATGGGCACCTATGGCTGCGCCCATGTATACGTTAGCATACAGCGTATTACCGGTGCTGGTGTCCTCAGCGCTGTTAACTGCCTTACCGCACAGCAAACTGGCCACAGCAGTTCCGTGGCCCACGAGGTCGGACTTCCAGTCTAGTGGCTGAAGTATTATCAC